>DATMTF010000247.1:0-3719 GCA_035565015.1 Asticcacaulis sp.
CGTTTTTTCAGGAGGGTCTCATGCAGATCAGCAGTTCGGCGGGACTGAGTCTGAGCCAGTTATTGTCTCAGGTGTCGTCAAGCCTGAAGGCGTCTTCCGCCAGCTCCACATCAGGCAGTTCATCGGCCAGCGCAACCAGCGCGGCGTCCACGACCACGACGTCCAGTTCATCCACGACCAGCGTCAGCGAAAATCTCGACTATTTCATCAGCGCCCTGTCGTCGAAAATCGTCGACAGCCTGCTGGCCCTGCAAACCCAGTCCGCCTCGGCGGGCGTCAGCAGCCTGGGCGGCGGTCATCCTATGCATGGCGCGGGCCAGGGACCATCCGGCGGCCCGCCTTCGCTCGGTGATCTGGATACAGACGGCGACGGGTCGATCAGCCAGAGCGAGATGGAAGCCTACGGTCAGACCGCCATGGGCGACGCCGACACGTCCAGGGCGGATGCGATCTTCAGTCAGATGGATGCGAACGGCGACGGAACGGTGTCGGCGGATGAAAAGACCGCCTTCGACCAGCAGATGGCTTCACAGGGTCCGCAGGGACCGGGCGGCCCGCCGCCGGGACCGCCGCCGACGGATGGCGGTTCGACGGCGTCCGGCGCCAGCGCTTCCTCGTCGTCGGATCAACTGGCCAGCCTGATGCAGCAATTCATCCAGGCGCTGCAATCCTACAGCCAGACCAGCGCCGCCAGCGCGACCACGGCGGCGGCCTCGACGACCTCGATCGCCGCCTGATTACGGCAGTCGGCGGGCTCTGACGATGACGACCGGCTGCGCCAGCGTCTCGTCCGGCCCGTCGCCGGGCGCGGGTTTCGCCTGCGACAGCGGGGCATGGAGGATCTTTTTCACCACCTCCATGCCCGATACGACATGGCCGAAGGCGGCATAGCCCAGATTGTCGGGCGTGGCGTGGCGGCCCGCGTCGAGATAGCTCATATCGCCGACCATGATGGTGAATTCGTTCGACGCCGTGCCGACCCCATAGCGCGCCGTCGAGATCACGCCGTCGGTATGCGACAGATGCGTCTGCGTCGTCGGCTCGTGCGGAATCGGCGGATAGGTGCGCGATCCGCTGTTGAACTGCGCAAAACCGGCCTTACCGGCGCGGATCACGCGATAAAAGCTTCCGTCGTCCAGTTTGCCGGTATCGACATAGTGCAGGAAATTGGCCGTGGTCTGCGGCGCGTCCTTGCCGTCCAGCTCCAGAACGATGGGGCCGTAGGCGGTGTCAAGCTCCACGCGCGCCGTATCGGGCGGCGCGTCGAGCCCGGTTCCGGCCAGACGCTTCGGCGGCGCAGGCGCGGCGCTGGACGCAGGCGGCGTGTCAGACGTCGGGGAGCAGCCTGCAAGCGCAAAAACGATAATCGGGAGGAGATATTTCATGCCCCGGTTATGAAAAGCCGCCCGGCGGAACGCAAGTTTTAATCGACGACCGCCCCTAATCAACAACAGCCACGCAGGCGAGGCTCTGATCAAAATCCTGCAGCATATCGGCATAGTCCAGCGGAGACAGGCGCAGGCTTGACGCTCCGATGCGATAATCCCAGAACGAGGTGATATGGGTCAGCACGCCGACATGCTCGCCCAGTTCGTAGAACAGGCGCGGCCCTTCCAGCAGGAAGTTGCGGAACGGCGCCGGATCGCGCCCGTCGATCAGCGACGAATAGGCGGTGTCATAGTGCAGCAGGCTGTGGCCGACCTGGTCCATGGCGGTCAGCACCCGGTTGATCAGGCGCGGGCGCGTCTCCTCGATAATGTCGCGCAAGGCCTGATCCATGACGCCGACGGGCCGGTATTTCATCAGACTGTCGACGACATGGCGCAACTGGTCGCGCAGCTCCAGCCGCCGCCATTTGAAATAGAGGAAGCCGCGCCACGAGAAGATGCCGTCGCGAAACTGGTCGTCGCTGAGCCGCAGCGTGGCCTTGAGCGGCTCCAGTTCGTTATCGAGCCTGTCGGCCAGAATCTTGCCGGTGAAGCGTATCGCCGCCGCGCCGGAGCCGCCGCTGAAGGCGATGTTGATCAACCGTTCGATCTCGGCATTGGCGAATCCGATCATCGCCTCAATGTCGCTGTTGGAAATTTTCAGATAGCATGGCGCGGGGTGAATGCCCTGCCGGCCCAGGGATTCGCGCAGCAGGAACGGGTCGAGCGACGGCAGGCTGTCGATGATGCGCAGCACCTCCAGATCCTTTTGCCCCGACGCCTCCATAATGTTGATGAAGGCGCGCATCTGGCGCTCGAAGCCAATCTGATTGATGAACAGTGATTCGCCGCCAAGGCGCAGATCCTGACTTTCAAACGGCAGAATGATCTTGGTCGCCGACCGCCGCGGCTTGGCGAACAACTCGACCTCGTTCGGCCTCAGCGTATGTTTGATCAGGATCGCCTTGTTGAGCTTCACATTCTGGAAAAACGGCCGGCTCGCATAATCAGGTTCGCCGGACGAAGCGATGGCGACCTGCGCCAGATTCAGGATGCGGCTGGTCGAGGCCGAGTCGCTGATATTGGCCAGGCTGCGAAATTCACGGCTGTTACGCTTGGGACGCATGCGCTCTACACATCCGGCAGGCTGGACAGGCTGTCGTCGAAATCCATCAGAATGTCGGCGTATTCGACCGCGTCCAGCCGATCATAATAGTCGTTCTGACTCAGCCGGTACGTCCAAAACGAACTGATATGGCCCAGTATGGCGACGCTTTCGCCCAGATCGTAAAACAGATCGGGGCCGTCGAGCAGGAACTGCCGGAAGGGCGTCGGATCGCCTTTTTCCACCAGGGAGGCGTAAGCGCGGTCATAGATGCTCAGGGTGCGTCCGATCGAAGCGATGGCGTTCAGAATGCGGCGCGCCAGACGCGGGCGCGCCTCTTCGAGATAGTCGACCACGTCCGGATCGGACTTGCCGCGCGGCTGGTATCTGGCCACGCCGTCAATGACGCGGTTCATCTCATCCTGTAATTCCACATGCCGCCATTTGAAGTACAAAAAGCCGCGCCATGAGAAGATGCCGTCGGAAAAGGCTTCGTCCGACAGGCGCAGGGTCGCTTTCAGCGGTTCAAGCTCCCTGTCCAGTTCGTTCGACAGGATTTTCGACGCGAGCTTGACTGACGCGCCATAGACGGTCGAACCGAAGGCGATGCGCACCAGCTTCTCGATCTCGGTATTGGCGAAACCGATCATGCGCTGAATGTCGCTGTTGGCGATCTTCAGATAGCACGGCGCCGGCTTAAAGCCGTGCCTCCCCAGCAGTTCGCGCACCAGGAACGGGTCCAGCGACGGAATCGTGTCGAGCAGGCGCAGGATCTGCGCGTCATTGTCGCCATTAATGTCGTCAAGGCCGAGAAAATCGCGGCAGAACCTGTCAAAGCCGATCTGGCCGACAAAGACCGAACTGGCGCCCAGCTTCAGCTCTTCCGGATCGAAGGGCAGGACCACCTTGGTCGCGGTGCGGCGGGGCCGGTGAAAGGCGTCCTGCTCATTGGCGCGCAGGGTGTGCTTGATGATGATCGCCTTGTTGAGGCGCGAATCCTGAAAAAAGGGCCGGGCGCGGTATTCGGGCGCATCGCCGAAGCTCAGATAGATCTGCGACAGGTTCAGCACGCGCGAGGTCGAGGCGGTCTCGCCCAGATTGGCGAGATTGCGCAGGTCGCGCGACATCTTGGTCGGGCGCGAACCGCTGGCGGGCTTTACGGCGGAGGTCTGAAGCGCGGCGTTCAT
>DATMTF010000248.1:0-12181 GCA_035565015.1 Asticcacaulis sp.
CTCATTGTTTCAGGGTCTTCAGATGGCGCCTTGCCGGGAAAATGAAAATCGTGTGACATGCCGCCTGACGCAACCGGCGACAGCGCGGTATGGCGGCGTAAGACACAGTGGAGCGCGGCGTATGGAAAAGCTTTCGGGCAAGGTCAGGCTGGAGGATCTGGCCAGAATTGCCGGCGTATCGGTCGCGACCGTGTCGCGCGCGCTCAATGACTCGCCAGCCGTCAACCGTGTCACCAAACGCCGCGTCTGGAAGATCGCGCGCGACCATAATTATGTGCTCAATCAGGACATGCCCCTGTCGATGTCCGGCTCACAGGCCACCATCGCCATCGTCATCCCGCCGCCGCACGGGCGCGAAGGCCGCTTTTCCGATCCCTTCTATCAGGAGATGATCTCCGGCGTCGGCGAGGCGGCGCGCGACATGGGCTGCGACCTTCTGTTGTCGCACCTGACGCCGCGCAGCCAGAACGATCTCGTCGCCCTGATGCAGAACATCAAGGCGGACGGCGTGATTTTTCTGGGCCAGAGCTATCTGCACGACCGCTTCAATCATCTGGCCGAGACGACGCGCAACTTCATCGTCTGGGGCCAGGCGCTGCCGGGGCAGAAATATTGCACGGTCGGCTCGAACAACGCTCAGGGCGGCGGGCGCGCCACGGCGCATCTGGCGCGTCTGGGCCGCAAACGCATCGCCTATTTCGGCGAAACCGAAGGCTCGGAGATGAAGCTGCGCTTTCAGGGTTATCTGAACGGTCTTGAGGAGGCGGGACTGGACTTCGATCCGCGTCTGGTCGTGCAGACCCATTTTGAACTGGCCTCGGCGGAGGCGGCGGCGCTGAATCTGATCAATAAGGGCGTCGAATTCGACGCCCTGTTCGCCTGTTCCGACATTATCGCTTTCGGCGCCATTCAGGGTCTGGCGCGCGCCGGGCGCAAAGTGCCGCAAGACGTGGCGGTGGTCGGTTACGACAATATCCAGTTGGCCAGCCTGACGCGGCCCGCCCTGACGACGATTTCACAGGATATGGCGCGCGCGGGCAAGCTGATGGTGTCCAAGCTGATCGGCTCGATCTCCAATGACGAGAGCCATTCCGAAATCGTCTCCACCGAGCTGGTGGTGCGCGAATCCTGCGGCGCCTGAGCGCCACTTTACACAAATTTGCAAAATTTTGCAGTCTGCGTCAAAAATCTTGACGCTTGGTCAGGCGTTTAGACGCGATCAATTCCCCCTGTTCAGGTCTGAGTTTATCGCTAAAAAGAGCGCCACCAGACGCAATAGCGTAGTTTTTCCGCCACAATCTTACAAATAGTTTAGGTTTTTGACTGCAAAATTTTGCAAAGTATTGCAAAAACCATGCACCTAAGAGACAAGTCGCGTCAGGCAGCCGTCAGAGCCGCCAGACGTAAAAGGGTTGAGATGTCAACGGGCGCTTTCGCCGCTGAAGACGGCGCGCGTCCGACTGCCAAAACGCAACACCAGGAGGAAGTTCATATGCACAATTCCAAGGGTCGTAAGGCGGCGTATCGTTCACGCCTGCTGACCTGCGGCGCGACGCTCGCCATCGTCGCGGCGTGCGCCGTCCCCGCCGCGCACGCGCAGGACGCCAATACCGCGCAGCAGGCTCCCGCCGCGTCCGACGACACCACGACCGTCGTCGTCACCGGCATCCGCAAGGGGATTCAGGACGCCATCACCGCCAAGAAGAAGAGCGCGCAGATCGTCGAAGCCGTCTCGGCCGAAGACATCGGCAAGCTGCCGGATCAGTCGATCGCCGAATCGCTGGCGCGCCTGCCGGGCATCGCCGCCCAGCGCACCAATGGCCGCGCTCAGACCCTGGCCATTCGCGGCCTCGGTCCCGACTTCACCGTCACCACGCTCAACGGTCGCGAACAGGTTTCGACCAACGACAACCGTTCGGTCGAGTTCGACCAGTATCCGTCGGAGCTGATCTCGCAGGTCGTGGTCTATAAGACGCCGAATGCGGGCATGACCGATCAGGGCATAGCCGGCACCGCCGATCTGCAAACCGTTCGGCCTCTATCCTACGGCAAGCGCGCCCTGGCCGTCAGCGTGCGCGGCGAACAGAACAGCGAATCGGCCCGCATCGCCGGCATGAAGAACACCGGCAACCGCTATTCGGTCACCTATATCGACCAGTTTATGGACAAGACGGTCGGCCTCGCGCTCGGCTACGCCCATACCGAGTCGCCCTATCAGACGCTTAAGAAGGAGTCCTGGGGCTATCCGACCTGTTCGGCCTGCGCCTCGGCGGATCAGAACCTGCTGATCACCGGCGGCGAAAAGGACGCGGTCGATTCCTCCTTCCTGAAGCGCGACGGTTATATGGGCGTGCTGGAGTTCAAACCGAACGACCAGTTGCACATGACCTTCGACGCCTACCATTCCGATTTTCAGGAATTGCAGCGCATCGCCCGCCTCGAATACCCGCTGGCCTGGGGCGCCAATCAGCTTGAGCCTGGCTATTCGACCAACGGCGAATTCGTCTCCGCCGGCACGTTCGACAAGGTCAAGACGGTGGTGGAAAACTACGTCAACCAGCGTAAGGACAAGCTGGACGCCTTCGGCTGGAACACGACCTACGACCTGAACGACAAGTGGTCTTTGATGGCCGACCTGTCCGAATCCAAGGCCGACCGCACCGATGTGCAGGTGGAATCGACGGCGGGCACCGGCCCGAACGGTTCGGGAGCGACCGATACGGTCAGCTTCACGCAGCAGGGCTTTGGCCTGACCACGCTCAAGAGCAATCTCGACTATGCCGATTTCGACACCATCTTCCTGACCGATCCGGGCGGGTGGGGCGGTCCGCTGGCCTCGTCGCGCGCCGGTTATGCGCGCGAACCGCACGTCACGGACAAGATCGATTCGGCGAAGCTGGCCGCGACGCGCAAGTTTGACTCCGGCTTCCTGAGCGACGTCTCCGTCGGCTACGATCACACCGAGCATCGCAAGCACAAGGATGGCATCGAAGGCTATCTGGGCCTGCCCGGCGGCGTCGCCGAAGCGTCGATCCCAAGCCAGTACCGCAACGGCACGACTGAGGCGGGGTTCCTGGGCAGCTCCGGCGGCATGGTGTCCTATGACGCGCTCGGCCTCTATGAGAGCGGCTATTTCACCTATGTCGAGGAAACGGCGGCTTCGGCTGTGCAGAAGACCTGGACGGTGAACGAAACCCTCGACACCCTCTACGTCAAGGCCGATATCGACTCGACCCTGTGGGGCGTGCCGGTGACCGGCAATATGGGCCTGCAATCGGTTCACGCCGATCAGAAGGCGACCTCCTTCTACACCGACGGCACGGCCAGCGGCGTAACGCCGCAATCGGGCGGCGCCAGCTATACCGACATCCTGCCGACCCTGAACCTGAACTTCCAGCTTGCCGACGACACCACCTTACGTTTCGGCGCCGGCACGACCATTGCGCGTCCGCGCATGGACGACATGGCGGCAGGCACCAGCTACTCGACCTCGGTGAACACCAATCCGGCGATCGTCGGCAATCAGAAATACTACTGGAGCGGCGGCGGCGGCAACCCGGCCCTGCGTCCGTGGAAGGCTAACAATTTCGACCTCTCGGTCGAGCATTATTTTGGCCGCAAGGGTTATGTGTCGGGCGCGATCTTCTACAAGGATCTGACCACATTCATCTATAGCCAGACCGTGCTGAAGGACTATACCGGCGTCGATCCGTCGAGCGCCTGCTGGTCGGACTCGGCCCATACGGTCAAGGTGATCGACAACACGGTCGGCAGCCCCTACAACGGCCAGTGGGTCTGCGCCCAGGCCGACGCCAACCGCATCGGCACGACGACGGCCCAGGCCAATGGCCACGGCGGCTATATCAAGGGCGTCGAGCTGACCGTCTCCATGCCGGGCGAACTGATCGCCCCATGGCTAGACGGCTTCGGCGTGATCTGGAGCGCCTCCTACAACGCCTCCTCGATCAACCCGACGGGCACGAACGCCTATGACGTTCCGGGACTGTCCAAGGAGGTCATGAACACCACGCTCTACTACGAAAAGCATGGCTTCTCGGCGCGGATCAGCAACCGCTACCGCGGCGACTTCCTTGGCGAAGTGCCCGACTACACCAACAGCCTGAGCAATACCTGGGTGCATTCGGAAAACGTCGTCGACGCCCAGATCGGCTACAGCTTCGACAACGGCCCGCTCAAGGGTTTGTCGGTCAATCTGTCGGCTTCGAACATCACCAACGAGCCCTTCTACACCTATCAGGGCAAGGGCCTGCCGGACCATATCCTGCGGTATGAAAAGTACGGCTCGACCTATTTGTTCGGCGTCAGCTACAAGTTCTTCTGAGCCGAAGGATAAAACAGAAACACCTGCCGGTTCACACCGGCAGGTGTTTTCTTTTGCGGTGAGGCCTCATGACTCGGAAGATCGAACATCTCGTTATTCTCGGCGGCGGCGCGGCGGGCTGGATGGCCGCGGCGATGGCGGCGCGCACCTGGGGCGAGCGCCTGCGCATCACCCTGATCGAGTCCGACGCTATCGGCACGGTGGGGGTGGGCGAGGCGACGATTCCGCCGCTGATCTCGCTGCTGCGCTTTCTCGGCCTCGACGAAGACCAGACCCTGCGCAATATTCAGGGCACATTCAAGCTCGGCATCGAGTTCGACGGCTGGCGGCGCGAAGGCGAGGCCTATATGCACGCCTTCGGAACGCCGGGCTCGCCGCTCGGCATTACGCCGTTTTATCAGTACTGGCTGCGGCGTCATCTGAACGGCGACCCGTGCGGGTCGTTATGGGACTATAGCCTCAACACGCAGATGGCCTATGCGGGCAAGATGTCGCGCGATGCGCGCATCGAAGGCAATCTGCCCGGTCCTGATCGCGCCTTTCATTTCGACGCTGGCTTGCTGGCGCAATTCTTACGCCGCGGTTGCGAAGCCTCCGGCGTCGTCCGCCGCGAAGGCAAGGTGGCGGGCGTGAATTTACGCAGCCACGACGGCTTTATCGACTCTCTGACGCTCGATGGCGGCGAGATCATTGCGGGCGATATGTTCATCGATTGCTCCGGCTTTACCGGCGTGTTGATCGAGGGCGCGCTCAAGGCCGGTTACGAAGACTGGACCCACTGGCTGCCCTGCGACCGCGCCGTGGCCGCCCCGACGGGGCGCTCTGGTCCAATTCCGCCCTATACCCGCTCGACGGCGCGCAGAGCGGGCTGGCAATGGCGCATTCCTTTGCAGCACCGCACCGGCAATGGCCACGTCTTCTGCTCCGCCCATATGGACACCGATGAGGCGACGCGCATACTCATGGATCATCTCGACGGCGAGCCGCTGGCCGAGCCGCGCGTCATCGGCTTCACCACGGGGCGGCGCAAGGCGAGCTGGGTGAAGAACTGCGTCGCGCTCGGTCTTTCTTCCGGTTTTATGGAACCGTTGGAATCGACCTCGATCCACCTCGTTCAGGCGGTGATGACGCGCTTTCTGGAGTTTTTCCCCGATCAGGGTTTCAACCCGGTCGAGATCGACGAGTTCAACCGCCGCTGCCGCCGCGATTATGAGCTGATCCGCGATTTCCTGATCCTGCACTATTACGCCAATGCGCGCGACGAACCGTTCTGGCGCGATTGCCGCCATATGGCCATCCCCGACTCGCTGGCGCACAAGCTCGACTATTTCCGCCAGCACGGGCGACTGCTGATCGAGGAGGGCGACCTGTTCCGCGAAGCCAACTGGGCGCAGGTGCTGATCGGTCAGGGCGTCCTGCCGCGCGCCGCTTCACCGCTCACCGAAGCGGTCGGCGCCGAGGCGCTGGCGCAGTTCATGAGCGGCATGCAGGCGGCCATGCAGCGCTCCGTATCGGCCATGCCGTCGCACGACGCCTTTATCGCGCAGCATTGCGCGGCGGGCGCATAGCCAGAGCGACTTTCGAGCGCGGCGGACGCCCCAGCGCATCGCTGATAAACCAGGCCGCTTCGACAACGGCGTCCAGATCGACGCCCGTGTGAACGCCCAGGCCATTCAGCATATAAAGCACGTCCTCGGTCGCGACATTGCCCGCCGCGCCCGGCGCATAGGGGCAGCCGCCCAGTCCGCCCACGGACGAATCCACCGTGGCGACGCCATAGTCGAGGCTGGTCAGGATATTGGCCAGGGCCTGCCCATAGGTGTCGTGAAAATGCACGGCGATCTTCTCGACCGCAATACGCTTTAAAACCGCATCCAGCAGGCGCTGCGTCTCGGCGGGCGTCCCGACGCCGATCGTGTCGCCCAGGCTGATCTCGTAACAGCCCATCTCCAGCAGCGTCTCAGCCATGCGCACCACGGCGTCGGGGGCGATGGGGCCTTCATACGGACAGGCGATCACGCACGACACATAGCCGCGCACGCGCACCCCATCGCGCGCCGCAGCCGCGCACACCGGGGCGAAGCGCTCAAGACTTTGCGCAATCGAGCAATTAATATTCTTCTGGCTGAAGCTTTCCGACGCCGCGCCGAAAATCGCGACCGTATCCGCGCCCGCCGCGCGCGCCGCCTCATAGCCTTGCATATTGGGCGTCAGCACCGGGTAACTGACGCCAGTCTTGCGCTGAATCCCCGCCAAGACCTCGGCGGCGTCGGCCATCTGCGGCAGCCATTTGGGCGACACGAAACTGACCGCCTCGATCTGCGACAGTCCGGAGGCGGACAATTTGTCGATCAGCGCGATTTTATCCGCCGCCGACACGGCCTGCGCCTCCGCCTGCAAGCCATCGCGCGGCCCGACCTCATACAGGGTGACGGCTTTGGGACATATTTCTCCGCCCCCGTTCACGGGGGAGGGGGACCGCGAAGCGGTGGAGGGGGGAACCCGAGTCACTTCGTCTCCTCGAACAGTTCGCGTCCGATCAGCATACGGCGGATCTCCGACGTCCCCGCCCCGATCTCGTACAGCTTGGCGTCGCGCCACAAACGCCCGACCGGATACTCATTCGTATAACCATTGCCGCCCAGACACTGGATCGCCTCGCCCGCCATCCAGGTCGCCTTTTCGGCGGCGTAGAGGATGCAGCCGGCCGCGTCCTTGCGCGTCGTCTCGCCGCGATCGCACGCCGCCGCCACCGCATAGACATAGGCGCGACAGGCGGCCCAGGTTGAATACATGTCCGCGACCTTGCCCTGCATGAGCTGAAAGGTTCCGATCGGGCTGCCGAACTGTTCGCGCTGGTGCAGATAGGGGATGACCGCATCGAGGCAGGCGCGCATGATGCCGAGCGGCCCGCCCGACAAAACGACGCGCTCATAGTCGAGCCCCGACATCAGAACGCCCGCGCCGCGCCCGACAGGCCCCAGCACATTCTCTTCCGGCACTTCGCAATCCGCGAACACCAGCTCGCCGGTGTGCGAGCCGCGCATGCCCAGCTTGTCGAGCTTCTGCGCCACCGAAAAGCCCTTAAACCCCTTTTCGATCAGGAAGGCGGTGATGCCTTTCGACCCGGCGGCGGGATCGGTCTTGGCATAGACGACCAGAACGTCCGCATCCGGACCATTGGTGATCCACATCTTGGAACCGTTGAGAATATAGCGGTCGCCGCGCTTCTCGGCGCGCAGCTTCATCGACACCACGTCCGATCCCGCGCCGGTCTCCGACATGGCCAGCGCCCCGACATGCGCGCCGGAAATCAGCTTGGGCAGATATTTCGCCTTCTGCGCCTCCGAACCGTTGCGCACAATCTGGTTGACGCACAGATTGGAGTGCGCGCCATAGGACAGGCCGATACTGGCCGAGGCGCGCGAAATCTCCTCCATCGCAATCGTATGCGCCAGATAGCCCATGCCCGCGCCGCCATAGGCTTCCGGCGCCGTCAGGCCCAACACCCCCATCTCGCCCAGCTTGCGCCACAGCGGCATGGGGAATTGATCGTCCCGGTCTGCGGCGGCGGCCAGAGGCGCGATCTCGACCTCGGCGAACCGACGCACGCCTTCGCGCAAGGCGTCGATCTCCTCGCCGTGGCCAAAATTCAGATGCGGAAAATCGATCATGGGCATATCCTTGCTTACATCCCTCCCTGCGAAGCGGGGAGGGGGGACCGCGAAGCGGTGGGAGGGGCGTCTGGCGTTGTCGCCATTATTCAATCTCAACCAGCAACGCCTTATCAGCGACCTGATCCCCGGCGGCGGCATGCACAGCGCGCACCACGCCGTCCTTCGGCGCCTTCAGCGTATGTTCGATCTTCATCGCGCCTAGGATCAAGAGCTTGTCGCCCTTGCCGACCGTCTGGCCCACGCGGACAAACACATCCAGCACCGCCCCCGGCATGGGCGCATGCACCTCGCCGCCCGCCTCCAGCGCGTCCGACGCCCCGGCCTCCAGCCATAACGGATCGGCGGACGGCAGATTGACGCGCCAGCCGGTTCCCTCGCTCCACGGATCGTCCGTACACGGCGCCGCATCCGGCCACGGCGTCAGAAGCCGCTCCAGATGCTGAGCGATAAAGCCCGTCTCCAGCTTACCCGCCGCGAAATCGGCGTCCGAAATCAAACGGCGCAGAAAGCTCAAATTGGTCGCCAACCCCTCGACCCGCGTGCGGATCAGCGCCTCGCGCATTGCCGCAATCGCCGCGGCCCGGTCGCGGCCATGCACGATCAGCTTGGCGATCATCGGATCGTAAAATACGCTGACCGCATCGCCCGCAACGACCGCGCTTTCGATGCGGACGGGCGGAAACTCAAGCCGCGTCAGCCTCCCCGTTGCTGGCAGAAAATCGTTCTGCGGATCCTCGGCATAGAGCCGCGCCTCGATGGCGTGACCTGTAACCGTGATCTCATCCTGCGCCTTCGGCAGAGGCTCGCCCGCCGCGACGCGCAACTGCCATTCGACCAGATCGAGCCCGGTGATCTCTTCCGTGACCGGATGCTCGACCTGAAGCCGCGTATTCATCTCCATGAACCAGAAGTTCGCCGCTTCGACGCCTTTCGAGACATCGACAATGAACTCCACCGTGCCTGCGCCTCTGTAACCGATGGCCTGCGCCGCCCTGACCGCCGCCGCGCTCATACCAGCGCGCAAAGTTTCGGGCAGGCCGGGGGCAGGGGCCTCCTCGATCACCTTCTGATGGCGGCGCTGCATCGAACAGTCGCGCTCGAACAGATGCACGACGTTGCCATGGCTGTCGGCGAACACCTGAATCTCGACATGACGCGGCGTCCCGATGTATTTTTCGATCAGCACCTTCGGATCGGAAAAAGCGTTTTGTCCCTCGCGCTGCGCCGACACAAGCGCATCAGCGAAATCTTCTGCGCGGTCGACCCGGCGCATCCCCTTGCCGCCGCCGCCCGCCACCGCCTTGATCAGCACCGGGAAACCGATGGTTTTTGCCTGCGTCAGCAAATGCTCCGTGGACTGATCATCGCCGTGATAGCCGGGCGTGACCGGCACCCCGGCCCTGTCCATCAGCGCCTTGGCCGCGCCTTTCAGCGCCATGGCGCGGATGGCGTCGGGCGTCGGGCCGATAAAGACCAGCCCCGCCGCCGCGCAACCTTCGGCGAACCCGGCGTTTTCCGACAAAAAGCCATAGCCCGGATGGATCGCCTCGGCCCCGGTCTCCAGCGCCACGGCGATGATGCGGTCGCCGCGCAGGTAAGATTCGGCGGCGGGCGCAGGCCCGATCAGCACGGCCCGGTCGGCCTCGCGCACGAAAGCGGCGTCCTTGTCGGCTTCGGAATAGACGGCCACCGTCTTGACGCCCATGCGGCGGCAGGTGCGGATGATGCGGCGGGCGATTTCGCCGCGATTGGCGATCAGGACGCATTTAAACATCACGCGCTCCAGCCCGGCTTGCGACGATGCAGAAAAGCGTCAACGCCGGTCTTGCCCTCATCCGACATGCGGCGCGCGGCGATGCGCTGGGCGGTCAGGTGACGCGAATCGTGGCCTGCCGGGTGGCGCGACAGATGATGCAGCAGATCCTTGATATCAGCCACCGCGCCCGGCGCCGATTGCAGAATGGCGTCGAGGATCGGCGCGGCGGCGGCGTCCGGATCGTCGGCGACCTCATGCACCAGGCCGATGCGCTGCGCCGTCGCGGCGTCGAAACGCTCGCCGGTCAGCATGTAGCGCCGCGCCGCCGCCATGCCGGTTTTCGCCAGCACGAAGGGCGAGATCACCGCCGGAATCAGACCTAAGCGCACCTCGGTCAGACCGAACAGGGCCTGCGGTTTCGCAATCACCATGTCGCAACAGGCGATCAGCCCGACTCCGCCGCCAAAGGCCGCGCCATTGATCAGGCCGATCACCGGCTTGGCGCAGGCGTTCATGGCGGCGAACATATCGGCCATGGCGAGCGCGTCGGCGCGGTTGGACTCTTCGTCCATCTCGGCCATGCGCCGCATCCAGTTCAGGTCCGCCCCGGCGGAAAAGCTCTGGCCCGCCCCGGTCAGCACGATGGCGCGCACGCCGTCCTGCTGTCCGAGCGCGTCGAAACTTTCATGCAGTTCCGCGATCATGTCCTCGTCAAAGGCGTTATGCACCTGCGGGCGGTTGAGCGTCAGGCGGACCACGCCGCGCGCATCGCTGTCCAGGGTCAGGGTTTTCATGGTCATGTCCTTACATCCTGAAGACGCCGAACTTTGTCGGCTGGATCGGCGCATTGAGCGCGGCGGAAAGACCGAGGCCCAGCACGCGGCGGGTGTCGGCGGGGTCGATCACCCCGTCGTCCCACAGCCGCGCCGAGGCGTAATAGGGATGGCCCTGCGCCTCATAGGCGTCGCGGATCGGGGCCTTGAAGGCGGCCTCGTCCTCGGCAGACCATTGCCCGCCTTTGGCCTCGATGCCGTCGCGTTTGACCGTGGCCAGCACATTGGCCGCCTGCTCGCCGCCCATGACCGAGATGCGCGCATTCGGCCACATCCACAGGAAACGCGGATCATAGGCGCGCCCGCACATGCCGTAATTGCCAGCGCCGTAGGAGCCGCCGATGATGACGGTGAATTTCGGCACATTGGCGCAGGCGACCGCCGTGACCATTTTCGCGCCGTGGCGGGCAATGCCCTCGTTCTCGTATTTGCGCCCGACCATGAAGCCGGTGATGTTCTGCAAAAAGATCAGTGGCACGCCGCGCTGGGCGCACAGCTCGATAAAGTGCGCGCCCTTCAAGGCGCTTTCGGAAAACAGCACGCCATTATTGGCGACGATGCCGACCGGAAAGCCGTAAAGATGCGCAAAGCCGCAAACAAGAGTCTCGCCATACAGCGCCTTGAACTCATCGAACTCCGAACCATCGACCAGCCGCGCAATGATTTCGCGCACCTCAAACGGCTGGCGCGTATCGGCGGGCACGACGCCGTAAATCTCCTCGGTGGCATAGAGCGGCTCGACAAGCGGACGTACGGCCAGATCGACGCGCTTCTGGCGGTTCAGATGCCCGACAATGCGGCGCGCAATGCGCAGCGCGTCCATATCATTGGCGGCCAGATGGTCGGCCACGCCGGAGACGCGCGCATGCACATCGCCGCCGCCCAAATCCTCGGCGCTGACCACCTCGCCGGTCGCGGCCTTGACCAGGGGCGGGCCAGCCAGAAAGATGGTGCCCTGCTTCTGCACGATCACGCTTTCGTCGCTCATGGCCGGGACATAGGCGCCGCCCGCCGTGCAGGAACCCATGACGACGGCGATCTGCGGAATGCCTTTGGCGGACATCTGCGCCTGATTGAAGAAGATGCGGCCGAAATCGTCCTTGTCGGGAAAGACCTCGTCCTGATGCGGCAGATTGGCCCCGCCGGAATCGACCAGATAGACGCACGGTAAATTGTTCTGCTGCGCGATCTCCTGCGCGCGCAGGTGCTTCTTGACCGTGAGCGGGAAATAGGCCCCGCCCTTGACCGTGGCGTCATTGCAGACGACTACGCACTCGGTCCCGCTGATCCGGCCGATGCCGGTAATGATCCCGGCGGCGGGGGCCTCATCCTCATAGACCTTATGCGCGGCCAGCGCCGAAAATTCCAGAAAGGGCGAGCCGGGATCGAGCAGGCCGGTGATGCGGTCGCGGGGCAAGAGCTTGCCGCGCGCGACGTGCTTTTGCCGCGCCGAGGCCGAACCGCCCTCGGCGATGCGCGCGGTGAGCGCGCGCAGATCGGCGACCAGCCCGCTCATGCGCTCGGCATTGACGCGGAATTCGTCGGAAGCGGGGTCGATCTGGCTTTTGAAAAC
>DATMTF010000249.1:0-4644 GCA_035565015.1 Asticcacaulis sp.
ATTAATTTTCACAATCGTTGATTTCTACCAAATCCGGACGCGGTCGGCGGGGGCGACATAGTACTTGTCGCCCGGCTTGACGTCGAAGGCGGCATACCACGCATCGACATTGCGCATTGGGCCGATGACGCGGAAGGCGTAAGGCGAGTGAACGTCCGAGACGAGCAGCATTTTCAGCGTATCGTCGCGGATCTTGCCGCGCCAGGACTGGGCGTAGGAGATCAGCAGGCGCTGATCGCCGGTCATGCCGTCGATGACCGACGCCGGCTGGCCGTGCAGGGCGATATGGTAGGCGTCGAGCCCGATCAGCACGCCGCCGAGATCGGCGATGTTTTCACCGAGCGTCTGGTCGCCCTTGATATGCAGGCCGGGCAGCGGCTCGAACTGGTCGAACTGCGTGGCGTACTTTTTCGCCTCAGCGTCGAAGCGGGTTGAGTCCGCGTCGGTCCACCAGTCGACCAGCTTGCCTTCGCCATCGAAGTGGCGGCCTTCGTCGTCGAAGCCGTGAGTGATTTCGTGGCCGATGGTCGAGGCGCCGATGCCGCCATAATTGACCGCCATATCGGCCTTGGGGTCGAAGAAGGGCGGTTGCAGCTCGGCGGCGGGCAGGACGATCTCGTTCTTGGACGGGTCGTAATAGGCGTTGACGGTTTGCGGCGTCATGTCCCATTCGAGCGGATCGACCGGCTTGTCGAGCTTGGACAGTTCGTAATTCCAGTCGAACTGGCTGGCGCGGCGCACATCGCCGAACAGGTCGTCGGGCGTCACCTCCAGCGCGCTGTAATCGCGCCATTTGTCGGGATAGCCGATCTTGGCGTTGATCTTGCCGAGCTTTTCCAGCGCCTTGGCCTTGGTTTCCGGCGACATCCAACTGACGTTTTCGATCCGCCCTTTCAGCGCCCGTTCGAAATTGCCGACGATCTCCTTGACCTGCGCCTTCGACTCCGGCGGGAAGTAGAGCTTCACATAGTCGCGGCCCAGCGCCATGCCCAGATCGTCTTCGACCAGGCCAACCGCGCGTTTCCAGCGCGGGCGCTGCTCGGTCGCGCCGCGTAAGGCATGGCTGCGGAATTCCCATTGCGCATCGACAAAGCGCTTGGACAGGTAGGGCGCGGCCTGCTCGATGGTCTTGAACGCCTGCCAGGCCTTGAGCGTCTCCAGCGGCGTGGCCTCATAGACCTTGGCGATTTGCGGGAAGGCGCTCTTTTCGCCGACCACGACCATTGAGGCGTGATCAAGGCCCGCCGCCTTGAAATAGGGCTGCCAGCCGAAGCCGGGCGCGAAGCTGGCCAGATCCGCCTCGCTCATCGGATTATAGGTGGCGATCGGGTCGCGGCGCTGGGCGCGCGTCCAGCTCACCTTGGCCAGCTCGGTCTCGAAGGCGACGATTTCGCCAGCGTTTTTATCGGCGTCAGGATAACCGGCCATGCTGAGCATCTGGGCGACGTAAGCCTGATAGGCCTTCAGCTTGTCGGCGTAGGCGGCTTCCAGATAGTAGTCGCGGTCGGGCAGGCCGAGACCCGCCTGCCCGGCGTAGAGGACATTCAGCTTCGGGTTCTTCGCGTCAGCGGCGATATAGGTTCCGAACACGCTCGAACCGAAATCGCCTGAGGTTTCGCCCATATAGGCCGCCATCTCATCCTTGCTGGATATGGCCGCGATCCTCGTCAGCAGGGGCTTCAGCGGCGCGCCGTCCAGCTTTTCGACCGCGTCGGCATTCATCATGGCGTTGTAGAGGGCGGCGATCTTCGCGTCGTCGCCGGTCAGGTTCTGTTGCGCGGCCAGATCTTCGACGATCGACCGCGAACGCTTTTCCGACAGGTCTTCGAGGTCTTCATTGACGCCTGCGGAACTGCGGTCGGCGGGGATGACCATGGCCGCATCGGCCTTGCCGTTGACGTAATCGAAGAAGTTGTCGCCGGGCTTGACCGCCTTGTTCATGCCGGTCAGGTCGAGGCCGTAGGTTCCGAAATGCGGCGTCGCCAGTTCGGGGCTGTTAAGCGGCAGGGCCTTGTCCTGCGCCTGGTCCTCAGCATGAACCGCCAGCGGCATAATCGTCAGGGCTGTGGTGACGGCGAGAAGGGTGGCGATGCGCATGTGTGGCCTCGAAAAATGGATGCTCTCATTAAAATGCCCCGCCTGAACGGGTCAGACGGGGCCGGAGTTGAAAGATTCAGATCGCCGCTGCTACCAGATACGGACGCGGTCTTCCGGCGCGATGTAGTATTTGTCGCCGGGCTGGACCTTGAAGGCGTCGTACCAGGCGTCGATATTGCGCACCGGACCGATGACGCGGAAGACGGCGGGCGAGTGCGGGTCGGTCGCGACCTGCAGCTTGAGCGCGTCGAGACGGTATTTAGAGCGCCACACCTGCGCAAAGCCCATGAAGACGCGCTGATCGCCGGTGAAGCCATCGAGCGTCGGAGAGGTTTCCCTCTTGTCCTTCAGGTACAGATGATAACCGTCCAGACCCAGCAGATTGCCGCCCAGATCGGCGATGTTCTCGCCCATGGTCAGGCCGCCCTGAACGTGGAAGCCCGGCGCGACCTCGAACTGGTCGTATTGCTCGCCATATTTCTTGGCCTGAGCGTCGAACTTTTCGGCGTCCCCGGCGGTCCACCACTCGGTCAGCTTGCCGTCGCCGTCATAGTGGCGGCCTTCGTCGTCGAAGCCATGGGTGATTTCGTGACCGATCACGCCGCCTATGCCGCCGAAATTAACCGCCATGTCGGCCTTCGGATCGAAGAAGGGCGGTTGCAGGATGGCGGCGGGGAAGACGATCTCGTTGCCGGTCGGGTTGTAATAGGCGTTGACCGTCTGCGGCGTCATGCCCCATTCGGTCTTATCGACCGGCTTGTCCAGCTTGGCCAGATCGCGGTTCCAGTTATAGACGCTGGCGCGCTCGACATTGCCGACCAGATCGTCGGGCTTCAGGGTCAGTTTGGAATAGTCGCGCCACTTGTCGGGATAACCGATCTTGACCGTATATTTCGACAGCTTCTCCAGCGCCCTGGCCTTGGTCTCCGGGCTCATCCAGGTCAGGTTTTCGATGCGGGTCTTGAGCGCGGCGCGCAGGTCGCCGACCAGCTCCAGCATCATGGCCTTGGATTCGGCGGGGAAGTAGGCGTTGACATAGTCGCGGCCCAGAGCGAAGCCCATTTCGGAATTGGCGACGGCAATGGCGCGTTTCCAGCGCGGCTGCTGCGCCTGGGCGCCCGCCAGATCGTGCGAACGGAACTGCCATTGCGCGTCGGCGAAGCGTTTGGACAGGTAGGGCGCGGCCTGATCGATGGTGCGGAAGGTCTCCCACGCCTTGATGGTGTCCAGCGGCGTCGCGTCATAGACCCTGGCGATGCCCTGAATGGCGGTGTTTTCGTTCAGCACGATCTTCTTCGCCTTGGCCACGCCCGCATTCGAGAAGAAGACCGGCCAGTCGAAGCCCGGCGCATAGGTCGATACCTTGACCAGGGTCATCGGATTATAGGTCTTGGTGTCGTCGCGGCGTTCGATATTGGTCCAGCTCGCCTTGGCGATTTCCGTTTCCATCGCCACAATGTCGTGCGCGGCCTTTTTGGCGTCCGGATAGCCGGTCCTGCCCAGCATGTCGGCGACATAGACCTCATACTTGGCCAGCTTGTCGGCGTATTTGGCGTCGAGATAGAAGTCGCGGTTGGGCAGACCTAGCCCTGCCTGCCCCATGGACAGCACGTTCATGGTCGGATTCTTCGCGTCGGCGTCCACGCCCATATTGAAGAAGGCCGAGCCGAAACCCGCCGAGGTCTTGCCCATCCAGGCGGCCATCTGGGCCTTCGATTTGATCGCGGCGATAGCGTTCAGCTTGCCCTCGATCGGCTGGAAGTCGAGCTGTTCGGCGCGGGCCTCGTCCATCATGGCCTTGTAGGACGCGGCGATCTTGGCGTCGTCGCCAGTCAGGTTCTTCTGCGCGGCCAGGCCGGTGATGATGGCCTGCGAACGCGCTTCGGACAGCTCAGCCAGCTTGACGAAGGCGCCGTAGGAGGTGCGGTCGGCGGGAATGACCATGTTCTTGGTCGCCGTACCGTTGACATAGTCATAGAAGTTGTCGCCCGGCTTGACCGACGCATCCATGCCGGTCAGGTCGATGCCCCATGTCCCGTAATGCGGCGTCTCGGTCGAGGGCGCGTCCGCGCCGCCCGGCGCGGCGTCGAAGAAGGTTTCGGCGTCGGCCGGAATAATGCCGTCCAGGCTGTCGAGGCTCAGCATCTTGCAGCCATCGTCGAGACAATGCACACCGGCGGCGGCGGGCAGCGCGGCGGCCATCAGGGCGAAGCCGCCGCTCAGGGCGGTGGCGGCGATCAGCAGGCGGGAAAGCTTCATATCATCATCCTGAATGACAGATCAGTCCGTATAAGGAACTGATAAAAATTGTAACCATATAACGTCTAAGCAGCAAAACGCCGTTTGCAAACATTAATTTTTCGTCATCTTGCCTGCGAAAGCGACGGATAAGGGCTTTCGCGCATCGCACTCAGACCCCATAGTCAAAAGCCGCCTTAAGGAGACCTGCGCCCGATGTCCGCCGCCGCGCCCGCTGAAAAACTGACCACGCTGGCCACCGAGGCGATCCGCAACGCGTCGCAGGACTATTATGTCTTTATCATTGTC
>DATMTF010000250.1:0-2690 GCA_035565015.1 Asticcacaulis sp.
ATTTTATGTCGGACTGGGCCTTTCCATGTGGATGCTTCAACACGATCACGGCTTTCTCGCGTCGATTTCCGCTGGCTTGTTTGTTGGTGTCATGGCGCTGGTGATGGGCCAACTCCTGTTCGACGCCATCCGCTCGCCCGCATTACGGTTGGCAATTGCGGTTCTGTTCGTGATTCCCGCCGGGGTCGCGGGCTACCAATTGATCAATGGCATCGCCGGCATGGTGATCGGAAAGGGGCTCGCCCTTACGCTGCTGAGCATGGTCGGCGGCGGATTTGTCGCCAGCGCCGCCTGGAGGCAATTGGTGTCACCGTCATTTGCCGCGCGTCCTTCGGCGGGGCGTGAAAATGGCGAGATGGCAGGTTCGGCTAGTTGATATGCGGCAGACTACTTCATCCACCCCCCGATACCGGTCGCCATGGACAGCAGCATCAACATGGTCAGCATCGCGAGTTCGACACGGGCCAGGAAACGTCGCATCAATCCCTGGCTTGGCTCTTGAACAGGCCGAGCTTCGCCTTGCGTGCCCTTTCGCTCGCGTGGTGGTCGGCCATTTCATTGTGGAGTTTCCGCGCGATTTCATCCGTCGCTTGTTCAGCCTGACTGCGCTCCTGCGCTTCACGCCGCTCGTGATATTCATGCTCCATCAGGACGGGCATTCTCCTCTCCTCGAGCCGCTTAAATAGGGTGAAGCACGCCTGATTTTGAGTCCGTATCGCAACCGAAATCTTTTTTGCGCTTACCCTTCGTCACCGTCTTTCTCCATCAGGCGCCGCTGCCCAAACGGCCTTTCGATAACGCGCATCTGTCAGCAGGACGCCGACGCTCGCCCAGCACCGCAACGGCGTCAGCGAACTTTCTTCCCCCCGGCTGCGCCGTTCCTCGCGGCCCAAGAAAGTCCGCTGACGCCGTCCTTCACGTTCGTTTCGGGCTGACGCTGCGGCGCTGGGCGCCTGCTGCCTTTCCATGCGCATCGAGGCCGCAAGGGCGCGGCCCGAACGACGGAAAGGATGTACGTCATGACGACAATCGGCAGCTTCAAAAAGGTCTCGGGCGAGTTTCGCGGCCAGATCATCACGCTTTCGGTGCAGGCAAAATCGGTCCGCATCGCGCCTGAGTCCGACCCGACCGGCAATGCTCCCAGCCACCGGGTTCTGATCGGCGACGTCGAGGTCGGCGCCGCCTGGAGCAAGCGCACCACCGACGACCGTCCCTATCTTTCGGTCAAGCTCGATGATCCCAGTTTCGTGGGTCCGATCTTCGCGCAACTCTTCGAGAACAGCGAAGGCGCGTTCGACCTGGTGTGGAACCGCCCGACACGGCGCAGCAGCGACTGATGGGGTTCAGGCTCGCCCGACTTGTCGGGCGAGCTCTCCCTATTCCTTGAGATGCTTCCCTCAAATTGTTGAAATATCCGGTGCTTCCAACGATGTCGATGCTGCGCGTCCTTTCGATGGGGTACGCGATGAACAATGGGCGCGGGACTAACGCGAACCGAAGAGCCGATCTCGATTTTGCGGGGTTCGCACAGGAATTTCTCCGTCGAAATCCCGATTACGTCCGGGATTATCGCATCATCCACGATGCACCGCCAGACGGACAGGAGGTGATGGCCCGCATATGGGGATTGTGCTTTCCCGTGTCAGCCGGAAGCGCCGCCCGCCGATGCGCCGGCGTCGTGGCTCGCCACCCTGTTTCCCGCCACCGTCATTCTCGATGTAGCGCCGCCAGGCTTCGCTGAACCATTTCCATTCGATCTCGATCGCTGGCCCGCGATCGTTGCCGACCGCATCTTGTCCGATGGTCGCCACATGGTGCTGGGCGACCATGACGGCCCGCATCACGTCTGGTTACGCAACACCAGTCGTGGCCGGTCGCTGGCCTATGTCGTCGTCCGCGACGCTGCGATCGAGACCCGCCGCCAAGCTGCCTGGCGGCTCGATCGCCGCCTTGCCGGGACGCCCTCATCACAGCGCACCGGCTTTCGGCCCACGCTTTTTCAGCGACAGCGCCTCAACCTGCTGCTCGACATTCTGGACATGACGCAGGCGCTCGACGGACGACCGACGTCTTACGAGATCGCGCGTCGCCTGATCTATCGCAATACGACGACCGGGCGCGGGTCGGAATGGAAGGCCTCGACCGAGCGACGCCGAACGCTCCGACTGATCGGCCAGGCCCGACACCTGATGAACGGCGGCTACCGCGCCCTGCTTCAGGGCGTTGTGAAGGGGTGACAAAAATCGGCTGCCCAACCTCGCCACTCCACCACGCCGGCGCTTCTCCGCCATCCCCCGCCAAATCGACCCGGCCCGGCCTCTGCCCGCCGGTTTCGCCAAGGAGGACGCTCATGAACGCCGCCGTGCCTGTGGTTACGCCCCGCTATCTCAGAACGCCGGATGCCGCGACGCATCTGGGCTTGTCGCCGCGCACGCTCGAAAAGCACCGCTGCTATGGGACCGGCCCGGTTTATCGCCGGCTCGGCGGCCGGATCGTCTATGCGATCGACGACCTCGACGCCTGGGCGGCGCGTGGGCTTCGCCGCTCCACCTCCGATCCCGGCGTGGGCATCGTCTATCCCGCCAAGCGCCGCCCGGCCGAAGGCTGAGCCCCGTGGTGCGCAACGCATCCCTTCGCGTCGGTGAACGCGCCCAGCTCGACCTGTTCCGCTCGATACCGGGCGATGTCGC
>DATMTF010000251.1:0-14305 GCA_035565015.1 Asticcacaulis sp.
TCACCACCTTCCTGTGCCTGCTGGTCGGCTTTCCGGTCGCCATGGCCATCACCTTCGCTAGCGAGAAGGCGAAAAGCTGGCTTTTAATGCTGATCATGCTGCCTTTCTGGACCAATCTGCTGATCCGCACCTTTGCGCTGATGGCCGTGCTGCGCACCGAAGGTTATGTCAACATGGTCTATCATTTCATCTGGAATCTGCTGGTCAGGATGGGGCTGCACCTCGGCGATTTTCAGCCGCTTGATCTGCTCTACAATAATTTCGCGGTCATTTTCGGTCTGGTCTTCGTCAACCTGCCCTTCATGGTGCTGCCGCTCTATTCGACGCTCGACCGCATGGACCGTTCGCTGCTCGAAGCCTCGCTCGATCTCGGCGCAGGCCACCTGCGCACCATCTGGAACGTCATGGTGCCGCTGGCCGGTCCGGGCATCGCGTCGGGTATATTGATCACCTTCATCCCGGCGCTCGGCTCCTATCTGACGCCCGACCTTCTGGGCGGGCCGGACAGCCAGATGATCGCCAATGTCATCGAATCCCAGTTCAAGCGCGCCAATAACTGGCCATTCGGCGCGGCGCTCAGCTTCATCCTCGTCTATATGACCTTTATCGGCGTCATCATTCAGGGCCTGATCGAACGCGCCAATAAGCGAAAGGGTCAGTCATGAGCGACGCAGCCTTGGCCGTCAAACCGCGCAAAATGCCGCCGGGTCCGCTGGAATACCTGCGCCGCTGGCCGATTCAGTTGAGCGTCGGCGCCGTGCTGGTTTTTCTCTATGCGCCGCTGATCACCCTGATGGTGTTCAGCTTC
The DNA here is from genome assembly GCA_035565015.1 of Asticcacaulis sp. Taxonomy (GTDB): domain Bacteria; phylum Pseudomonadota; class Alphaproteobacteria; order Caulobacterales; family Caulobacteraceae; genus Asticcacaulis. The sequence goes on from DATMTF010000251.1 coordinate 809, forward strand.
AACAATTCGCGCGCCAATGTCGTCTGGCGCGGCTTCACGCTCAAATATTACGACAAGGCGATCCACGACGACAGCCTGATCACCGCGTTCGGTAATTCGCTGACCATCGCCGCCTGTTCGACCGTGATTTCGCTGATCCTCGGCGCCATGGTCGCCATCGCCCTGTGGCGCTTCCGCTTCCCCGGCAAGTCGGTGCTGGACGGCGCTCTGGCCATTCCGATCGTCGTGCCGGAAATCTGCATGGGCGTCGGCATGCTGGTCTTCTTCGCTAAGGTGCTGCCGTGGCCGCACGAACTGCCGTGGCCGTTCAGCCTCGGCGCCATCATTATCAGCCACGTCTCCTTCTCGTTTCCGTTCGTCGCCGTGGTGGTGCGCGCGCGACTGGGCTCTTTCAACCGCGAACTGGAGGAGGCGGCCAAGGATCTGGGCGCGTCTGAACTGCGCGCCCTGTGGGACGTGGTGGTGCCGCACCTGCAACCCTCGCTGATCGCGGGCGCGCTTTTAGCCTTCACCCTGTCGCTGGACGACTTCGTCATCACCTTCTTCACCGCCGGGCCGGACACGCTGACCTTCCCGGTCAAGGTCTATTCGATGGTGCGCTTTTCGGTCACGCCCGAAGTCAACGCCGCCTCGACCATCCTGATCCTGCTGACGGTCATGTTGACCTTCATCGCCCTCAAATTCCAGGGCCAAAACCAGGGATCCCCGGCTCTGACCGCCGGTCACGCTTCGGAACAGCAGTAAAGCCATGCCCGACACCAAACCCATCATCCAGTTCGAAAACATCACCAAGCGCTTCGGCAAGGTGGCGGCGGTTGATAATGTCTCGCTCACCATCAACGAAGGCGAGTTCTTCTCGCTGCTCGGCCCGTCCGGTTGCGGCAAGACCACGCTGCTGCGCATGCTGGCCGGGTTCGAGACGCCGACCGAAGGCCGCATCCTGATCGACGGGCAGGATGTTTCAACGACCCCGCCGAACCATCGCCCGGTCAATATGGTGTTCCAGTCCTATGCCGTCTTCCCGCATATGTCGGTGCTGGACAATGTCGCCTATGGCCTCAAGATGGACGGGGTGGCGAAGTCTGAACGCCTTGAGCGCGCTGAGGCGGCGCTCAACCTCGTGCAACTGGGCGGCTATGGCGCACGCAAGCCGGATCAGTTGTCCGGCGGCCAGCGGCAGCGCGTCGCTTTGGCGCGCGCCCTCGTCAAACGCCCGCGTGTGCTGCTGCTCGACGAGCCGCTCTCAGCGCTCGACGCCAAGCTGCGCGACCAGATGCGCTCCGAACTGGCGGACTTGCAGGAAAAGGTCGGCATCACCTTCATCATGGTCACTCACGATCAGGACGAAGCCCTGGCGATGGCGACCCGCTGCGCCGTGATGAACAAAGGCTTGCTGCAACAGGTGGCGACGCCGCTCGATCTCTACGAATTTCCCAATTCGCGCTTCGTCGCCGACTTCATCGGCAGCGTCAACATGTTCGAGGGACGGCTCGACATCGATGAGCCCGACCACGCCGTCATCAACACCCAGGACGTCGGCCCGATCTATATCGACCACGGCGTCACCGGCGCGACCGGCGCCACGGTCTGGGCCGCCGTCCGCCCGGAAAAAATCGAGATGCACAAGCGCGGCGACGGCGCCCCGCCCAAGGTCGATGACGCGCCCGAAGGCTATAATGTCATCGCCGGGATCATCAAAAACATGGTCTATCTCGGTTCGGAGACGAACTACGAGATCGAGATTAATCCTGGTTCTGGGGGAGGAAGGCTGATCAAGGTCGTGCGCTCCAACCTGACCCGCTGGGATCAGGAGGATTTCACCTGGGACGAAAAGGTCTGGCTCAGCTTCCATGCCTGCTCGCCTGCGGTTCTGTTGAGCTGAGGCGATGAAACCTGTCGTCGGCATTATCGCCTGCAACCGCACCGTCGGCGTCGAAAACGCCCATGCGGTCATGGAGCGCTATGTGCGCGCCGCCACGGTCTATGGCGATTGCCACGCCCTGCTGATCCCGCCCATCGACGGCCTCAACGCCGCCAGAGCGCTAAGCGCGCGCCTCGACGGGCTGATGTTGACCGGCTCGCCGTCGAATGTGCAGCCCGGCCTCTACGGCGATGCCGAAACGGGCGAGGGGCCATTCGATCCGGGGCGCGACGCCGTGTCCCTGGCCCTGATCGAAACCATGACCACGGCGGGCAAGCCGGTCTTCGGCATCTGCCGCGGCTTTCAGGAGATCAATGTCGTGCTGGGCGGCACGCTGCGCCGCGATCTCGGCTATGGTCAGAACGGCTTTATCGCCCATCACGCCCCGGACGGAACGCCCTTCGATCAGCAGTTCGACCATGTTCACGAGGTCGAACTGGCGCCTGGCGGGGTGTTGGCGGCGGCCTATGGCAAGGATCGCCTGAGCGTCAATTCCGTCCATTATCAGGGCGTCGATAAGCTGGGCGAGGGGCTGAATGTCGAGGCGCGCGCTCAGGACGGTCTGATCGAGGCCTTCAGCGCCAATATCGGCGGCGCGCAACTGCTGGCCGTACAGTGGCATCCCGAATGGAAGCCAGAACAGAACCCCGACAGCCAGGTCTTTTTTCGCCTGTTGGGCGCGGCCCTGCGCGGGCAGGATATCGGCGCGCAACACGCAAAATTGTGATCACAATATTTGACTTTCGCCGCCGGATAGCCGAAAGTTGATGCAAATTTCCCTTTATCGAGGAGGAGTCACGCCATGAACGCGCCCGCTCGCCCCCCCTTACGCAATTACGACATGAACGAGCTGAAAGCGCTCGACCTGGCCCACCACCTGCCCGCCCAGAGCGATTATAAGCTCCAGCACGAACTGGGCGGCTCGCGCATCATCACCCGCGCCGAAGGCTGCACGATCACCGACGCCGAAGGCCATTCCCTGCTCGACGGCATGGCCGGCCTGTGGTGCGTCAATGTCGGCTATGGCCGCGAGGAGCTGGCGCGCGTCGCCTATGAGCAGATGCTGGAACTGCCCTATTACAACACCTTCTTCAAGACCGCGACGCCGCCGCCCGTGAAACTGGCCGCCAAGATCGCCGAGAAGATGCAGATCGGGAACCCGGACCTGACGCACGTCTTCTTCAACACCTCCGGCTCCGAGGCCAACGACACCATCTTCCGTCTCGTGCGTCACTACTGGGACTTAAAGGGCGAGCCGCAGCGCAAGGTGTTCATCTCGCGTCACAACGCCTATCACGGCTCGACCGTAGCGGGCGCCAGCCTCGGCGGCATGAGCTTTATGCACGAGCAGGGCGATCTGCCGATAGCGGGCGTCGAACACGTCGCCCAACCCTATCTGTTCGGCGAAGGCTTTGGTCAGGATCCGGACGTGTTCGCGCAAACCTGCGTGGACGCCATCGAGGACCGCATCCTGAAAGTCGGCCCCGAAAAGATCGCGGCCTTTATCGGCGAGCCGGTGCAGGGGGCGGGCGGCGTGATCATTCCGCCGGACAGCTATTGGCCCAAGGTCGAGACCCTGTGCCGCAAATACGGCATCCTTCTGGTCTGCGACGAGGTGATCTGCGGTTTCGGGCGGCTCGGCCACTGGTTCGGCCATCAGCACTGGGGGATCAAGCCCGACCTGATCGCCATGGCCAAGGGCATGTCGTCCGGCTATCTGCCGATCTCGGCGGTCGGCGTCTCGAAACAGATCGTCGATGTCATGCTGGAAAAGGGCGGCGACTTCGTCCACGGCTACACCTATTCCGGCCACCCGACCTGCGCCGCCGTGGCGCTCGCCAATATCGAGATCATGGAGCGCGAAAACCTGATCGAGCGCACGCGCGACGTCACCGGCCCCTATCTCGCCAAGGCCCTGAAGCGCCTCGACGCGCACCCTTTGATCGGCGAGACGCGCAGCCTCGGCCTGATCGGCGCCATCGAGATCGTGGCCGAAAAGGGCACGAATAAACGCTTCAAGGGCAAGGAAGGCCACGCCGGTCCGGTCGTGCGCGACCTGTGCATCAAGAACGGCCTGATGGTCCGCGCCATCCGCGATTCCATCGTCATGTGCCCGCCGCTGGTCGTCACCGAGGCCGAGATCGACAAGCTGGTCGATATTCTGGGCCGCTCCCTGACCGAAGCCGAACCGGTGTTGCGCGCGCTGTAACCGCTTGCCTTTTTCGTCGCCTGCATCGTAACTGACGGCATGAAAAACATCAGCGTGCAGTTTCTGCTTCTTCTCGCCGGATGGCTCGCCTGTGGCATGGCGCTTGTCGGCACGCCTCAGGTGGCGGCTCTGGCGACCTTTGGCTTTGTCCTGCTGGGCTGGATCGTGTCGCTGTGCCTGCATGAATATGCCCATGCCGTAACGGCGGCGGCCTTTGGCGACGACACCATCGCCGCCAAAGGTTATCTGAGCCTCAATCCGCTGCTGTATTTTCGCGGCGCGGGCAGCCTGATCCTGCCGGTCATCGCTCTGGTGCTGGGCGGCATAGCCCTGCCGGGCGGCGCAGTCACGATCCGCACCGACCTGATCGGAAAGCCGTGGCAGCAGAGCCTTGTGGCGCTGGCCGGTCCGCTGACCACGCTGGTCTGCGCCGTTCTGGCCCTGCTGGCGGGTCTTGCGACGCAGGGACCATTAAGCGACGCCTTTTACCTGCTCGCCTTTTTTGAGCTGATGGCCTTCGTGCTCAATATCCTGCCGATACCGGGTCTGGACGGTTTCATGGCGCTGCGTCCGTGGGCGCCGGCGGGTATGGATCGCATCGTGCCGCAGAAGATCGCCGGCCTGATCGCGGTCGGCGCGCTGCTGCTGGTCTTCTTTTACGGCTATGCCCTGATTATTCCGGTTTTACGCTTCATCAGCGAGACTTTCGGCATCGATCTGACCCCGGTCGGACGGGGTTTCGATCGCTTCCATTTCTGGTGATCAGTCCGCGCCCTTCTGCATAATCACCCCGCACCAGCCAAGGCCCTGATAGGTCTCGTAGCCGGGCGTGCGGTGAAAGGCGATCATCGCGCCGCTGTGGTTATCGACATAGTGGCCCAGCGATCGACCTTCGGTGCGCAGCCGCACATGCTCGCTCAGCACGCCCTTGCCGTCGGATGCGGCGATGACCGTGCCTTGCGCGTCGATCAGCAACACGCGCGTGCGATCCTTTTCGTCCTCGGCAAGGCGCACGCCGTCGACCACGGCCTTTGCCTGCGGTTGCCAGTCGAAATGGATGCCGAGAATGCCGATCAACTCGCCGTCGGCCTTGCCGCCGCGCCGCACGCCGGTCGCATAGGTGGCGATCTGCGCGCCGCCCAGCAGGTTTTCAGTCGTTATGTCGGCCACGGCGAAATCCGCGCCGCTGCGCAATGACATGGCGCGCGAAAACCAGAGGCGATCGCGCACATCGGCGCCGATCACCCGATGCTGATGCGGGCGGCCATTGGCGATCACGCGCCCGTCGAGATCGCACAGCCACAGGTCGATATAGACGGTGTAGGAGTCAAGAATGACCCCCAGCCGTTCATTGGCGTAGGCCGCGCGCTCCGGCGACGGATCGGCGGCCTGATCGACGAGGGCGGAATCGGTCGCCCACCAACGCACGTCGCAGGTGCGCTCATAGAGGTTGCGGTCGATGATTTCGATGGCGTTGAGCGCCAGGTCGGTCAGGCGCGCGCCTTGACTCTGCGTCGCCAGCGACTGGGTCAGGTTGTCGAGCGTGACGATCTCATGGCTGAGATCGCGCGCCAGGGTCTCGACCTCGCCGGAAATGCCGCGCACCTCGTCGGCCACGACCGAAAAGCCGCGCCCGGCGTCGCCCGCATGTTTGGCTTCAATGAGGGCGTTGAGCGCGAGGATGCGCAGTTTGGAGGTCACCTGACGAATGTCGCGCACCTTGCCCGCCGTGACGGCCTTGGCGTGCGAAGTCTGGGCGATGATGTCAGATAAGGATACGCTGTTGGGTACGCTACGCGGGGCGCTTGCCTGGGGAGAGGCGGTCATGGTCGGGAACCTTCTTTTGCGTTGCAGCAAAAGCATTCCTCAAGTGAAGGTTAACCGGGTCTTAAAGCAGACGCGCCCGACGGCTTTTGTCGGGTAAATTGGTCCTGTTGTCGCATGAGTGTCGCATTACGGTGACGCAAGGTAAATTTTGCAACGAAATTCTTGCTGTGTAAGGCCTTGAAAAGCTTCCGGCAATTTCGAGATTTTGCGCAATGTCGGGAAAGGCGGCAGACCAATTCCGCCCGCACGGCGCCGCCAGTCGTTAACTTTTTTGCAGCTCTCCCGGCTAAAGCCTGTCCCGCAGCGCATAATAACTCAGTCCTGCGACCAGGGCGGGCCAACGCAGAAGCCTTCCGCCGAAAAAGGCCGGGGCAGGCAGGCGGCTCAGCAGCTCGACATCGCGATCATCGCCCAGAACAGCGCGCGCCAGCAACCGACCGAAATAGGGGGCCAGCACAACGCCCTGACCGCTGTACCCGGCGCTGACAAGGATATTGGGGCTAAGCCGCCGCACGAATGGCGCGCGGCTCAAGGTGATGGCCAGGGTTCCGCCCCAGGCGTGGCTGATGCGCGCATTATCAAGCTGCGGATAGATTTTCAGCATATTGCGGCGCACAAAGGCTGCAATATCCTTCGGGAACCAGGGCGTATAGTTCTCGCCGCCGCCGAATAGCAGCCGACCATCCGCCGTCTTGCGCCAGTAGTTGACCACAAAACGCGAGTCCGCCGCCGCATAGTCGTTCGGCAGCACCCCCGGATCGTCCAGCGGCTCCGTGGTCAGGATGAAGTTGTTGATCGCTAAGACGTGCGCGTCGATGCGCTCGCTCAGGCCCTCCATATAGCCATTGCCGCACACCAGGACCGTCTTCGCCGTCACGCGCGCGCCGTTTTGCAGGCACAGTCGCATGCCGTCCGCCACGGGCGTCCACGCGCAGACCCGGCTGTTCTCATAAAGCTTCGCGCCATGGCCCTCGGCCGCGCGCGCCAGACCCAGAGCCAGTTTCAGCGGATGCAGATGCCCGCCGCCCGCATCGAACGATCCGCCGTGATAGACGCCGGTCCCCAGTTCCTCCGCAACCTCGGCCCTGGACAGCAGGCGAAAGCCTTCATAACCGTAAAATTTGGCGATAAAGTCGCCATAGGCGCGGTCCTCGGCGGCGAAACCCGGCTTATGCCAGGCGTGGATCAGGCCGGGCCGCCAGTCGCACTCTATGCCATGATCGCGGATCAGGCCATGCAGGCTGGCCTTGGCGTCCTCCGACATGACCCAGAGTTGGCGCGCCGCGTCCGCGCCCAACGTCTTTTCAAGCGTTTCGGGATCGAGCCTCTGACCCGTATGGACCTGCCCGCCATTACGCCCCGATGCGCCCGAACCGATCTGCGCGCCCTCCAGCACAACCACGCTCACCCCGGCCTTGGCCAGTTCCAGCGCCGCGCCCAGTCCGGTAAAGCCGCCGCCGATAATGGCGACGTCGGCGTCACTATCGGCCTCCAGCGCCGGACGCGGCGTCACGGGCGCGGTTTCCGCGTACCAGGACTGGGTGGGGTGGCCGGTATTGCGCAAGGCTTACACGTTGAGAAGGAGAAACTCCCGCTCCCACGGGCTGATGGTGCGCATGAAGGTCTCGTATTCGTGCAGCTTGACGCGCGAATAGGCGGTGACGAACTGCGGCCCCAGGATATCGATCAGCGACTCCGCCCGCTCCAGCTTGATGATCGCCTGCACCAGCGAATAGGGCAGGTCGCCCGGCGGCAGATTGCCCGCATCCTTTTCGACCGGATCGGAAGGCCGCAGCTTCTCGACCATGCCCAGATAGCCGGTGGCCAGCACGGCGGCGATGGCCAGATAGGGGTTGGCGTCCGAGGACGGGATGCGATTTTCCAGGCGGCGGTTGTCCGGATCGGCGGGCGGCACGCGCAGGCCCGCCGTGCGGTTGTCATAGCCCCATTGCGTATTGACCGGCGCGCCCGATCCGCGCGACAGGCGGCGGTAGGAATTGACGTAAGGCGCCAGCAACGGGGTGATGGCGGGCATGTATTTTTGCTGGCCGGCGATGAAGTTGAAAAAGGCTTCGGTCGGCTGGCCGCTGTCAGGGTCGGAAAACAGGTTCTGGCCGGTTTTCAGATCGACGATCGACTGGTGGATATGCATGGCCGAGCCGGGCTCATTGGCCATCGGCTTGGCCATGAAGGTCGCGTAGATGTCGTGCTCCAGCGCGGTTTCCTTGATGGTGCGCTTGAACATCAAAACCTGATCGGCCAGCTCCAGCGGATCGCCGTGACGCAGGTTGATCTCCATCTGCGCCACGCCCGATTCGTGGATCAGGGTGTCGATCTCCAGCCCCTGGCTTTCGCAATATTCATACATGTCCTCGAAAAGGGCGTCGAACTCGTTGACCGCCGAGATCGAATAGCCCTGACGCCCGGTTTCGGGACGGCCTGAGCGCCCGATCGGCGGTTTGAGCGGATAGTCGGGGTCGGTGTTCTTTTCGACCAGATAGAATTCCAGTTCCGGCGCGATCACCGGCTTCCAGCTCTTCGCCTCATAAAAGCCCAGTACGCGGCGCAGCACCTGACGCGGACTTTCCTCGACGGGCCGTCCGTCCGGGTGGAAGGCGTCGTGAATGACCTGAGCGGTCGGATCGTGCGCCCACGGCACGGCGGAAAGGGTGCGGAAATCCGGGCGCAGGAAGATGTCGGTGTCGGCCTGCACGGCGTCGACAACGCCCTCCAGCTCCGGATAATCGCCGGTAATGGTCTGATAGAAGACGGCCAGAGGCAGGTTCATATAGGGCGCGTTGAGAAACTTTTTGGACGGCATGATCTTGCCGCGCGCCACCCCGGCCAGATCGGGGATCAGGCACTCGATCTCCTCGATATTCTGGTTGACCAGCCAGGCCTTGGCCTCCTCGACATCGGTGGCGCCGCGTTTGGCGAACGCCTTATGCCGCTTGTTCTTGGATTTCATATAGGTGTCGGCGGACATGGTTAGCCCCTCGGAATCTCTTTGAGTTTGACGATCATGACACCAGCCAGAGCTTTTGCAGTCACAAAGGCGTGTAGCGGCAAAAGCGACGAGGTCCGCAGCCGCAAAGGCCGCCGGGATGTCACGAAGAATTGTGATCACATTATGCCGGATTTCTCCGGCTGGCAAGTGCGGGCCTTCTGCGCCTCACGGCATTGTCATGAGCAGAAATGCCCTCCGGCTATTGCATCCTTATACCTGAGCGGTTGTGTTGCAGGCGCGGGGGGACATCTCAAAACGGAGCGGACATGCCTATCTTTTCCGACCTCAAAGCCGCCGTGCCCGAAGCGGTGCTGGTCTCCGTCATTATCGTCGTCATGTTTCTCGTCGGTCTGGCCGCGGCGCGCCTCGCGCTGGCGGCGATCGCACGCATCATCAAACGCAGCGTGCGCCTGTCGCATCTGGTGCGTGTCGAACGGCTGAAGCCGCCGGTCTATACGGTCACGCCGGTGCTGCTGATCTTTCTGGCCCTGCAACTGACCTATCCGGAGGAGATCCAGCGCCCCTTTTTCTCAGGCCTGGTCAAGGTCACCTCGGTGGCGCTGCTTTACTGGCTGGCCATCCGCATCCTTGATGTCGCCTCGCAGGCGATCTCGAAGCGCTATGACATCACCGCCAAGGACAATCTGGTCGCGCGCCAGGTCCACACCCAGATCGTGGTGGTCAGGCGCATCGTCGCCTTCCTGATTTTGCTGGTCGCGCTGGCGGCCATCTTCCTTCTGTTCGATCAGTTGCGCGCCATCGGGGTCAGCCTGCTGGCCTCGGCGGGCGTCGCGGGCATTATTCTCGGCTTTGCGGCGCAGAAGACGCTCGGCAATCTGTTCGCGGGCATCGTCATCGCCCTGACCCAGCCGGTGCGGCTGGAGGATGCGGTGATCGTCGAGGGCGAATATGGCTGGATCGAGGAGATTACGCTCGCCTATGTCGTGGTGCGATTGTGGGACTGGCGCAGGATGATCCTGCCGATCAGCTATCTGCTGGAAAAGCCGTTCCAGAACTGGACGCGGACCTCGTCCAACATCATCGGCTCGGTCTATCTGTACGCCGATTACGGCCTGCCGGTCGAGCCGCTGCGCGCCAGGCTGAAATCCATTCTGGACGGCACGCCCCTGTTCGACGGCAAGGTGCAGAACGTGCAGGTGGTGGACATCACCGAAGAAACCATGCAGGTGCGTATCCTGGTCTCCGCTGTCGATTCGCCGACGGCGTGGGACTTGCGCTGTCTGGTGCGCGAGCAGATGATCGCCTTCATCCAGACCGAATATCCCCATTGCCTGCCCAAGCGGCGCGGCGCGCTCGAAGCGCTGTCCTCGCCGTCCGGCGACTGGGGCCGCCCGCCACAGGAGCCGAAACCTGCCATCACGCCCGCCCATTGAGATAAACGACCCGGAGGATCCGCGCCTTGAGCCTTATCGCGACGTCAAGGACCGCGATCTGGCCGGGCGGCAGGCGCCGGGAAGAGGGGGCCTGTTCATGGCTGAGGGCAAGGTGGTGCTGGAGCGCCTGTTCGCCTCGGACCTCTATGAGCCGGTCAGCGTTTTGACCACGCCGCCAAGGCTGGGCGCGCTCGACCTGTCGCGCGTCACGGCGCCGGTCTATGTCGTCCCGCAGGCGGTGATGGACCGGACGGCGGGCTTTGCCATCCATCGCGGCTATCTGGCCCTGGGTCGGTTGAAGCGCGCGCTGACGCTTGCCGAGGTCGTCCCGCAAGGGAAGGCGCGGCTGCTGGTCCTGTGCGGGATCAGCAATACCGACAATATGGGCGGGCTGATGCGTAATGCGGCGGCCTTCGGCGTCGATGCGGTCGTGCTGGACAGGGCCTGCTGCGATCCCCTGTACCGCAAGGCGATCCGCGTCTCGGTCGGCGGCGTGTTTTCCGTGCCGTGCGTGCGCGTCGATGACGTCATCGCATCGCTGCGCGTTCTTAACGCCACTCCCTATGCGCTGAGCCCGTCCGGCAAGGTCCGGCTCGACGATGTGGTTCCCGCCGGGCGTTCGGCCTTTCTGTTCGGCGCCGAAGGGCCGGGCCTGCCGCCGGAGGTCATGCAGGCCTGCGAAACCGTGCGCATCGACATGCAGGCGGGCTTTGACAGCCTGAACGTCGCCACCACCAGCGGCGTCGTCCTCTATCATATGCGGTAAAGCGCCGCCCATATTGCATCCTTACGCCGCCAGCCTGACAAAGCGGTCATGGCGGAAGAGAACAAGATCGTCGTCTATGCGGCGCTGGCGGGCAATCTGCTGATCGCGGCGACCAAGGCCGTGGCCGCCGCCGTCACCGGCTCATCCGGCATGCTGTCCGAAGCGGTCCACAGCTTCGTCGATACGGGCAATGAGGCGCTGCTGCTCTACGGTATGCGCCGCTCCATGCGCGCGCCGGACGCGCAGCATCCGCTCGGCTATGGCCGCGAGCTGTATTTCTGGAGCTTCATGGTCGCCTTGATGATCTTCGCCCTGGGGGCGGGCGTCTCCGTCTATCAGGGCGTCATTCACCTGCTGCATCCGCAACCGATCGAAAACCCGCTGGTCAGCTATGCCGTGCTGGGCCTGTCCCTCGTGTTCGAGGGCGCGTCCTGGACCGTCGCCTTTCGCTCGGTGCATCGCGACAAGGGCGAGATGAGCTACTGGCAGGCCTTCGTCGCCACGAAAGACCCGCCGAAATTCATGGTGCTGCTGGAGGACACGGCGGCGATCACCGGCATTCTGATCGCGTTGCTCGGAACGTGGGCGGCGACCAGCCTGCACATGCCGCGGTTCGACGGCGTCGCCTCGCTGCTGATCGGCGTCGTGCTGGCCGTGGTGGCCTGGTTTCTGGCGCGCGAGAGCAAGGCGCTTTTGATCGGCGAACGCGCCGACCCGGCCTTGCAGGACGACATCGCAGACCTGGCGCGGACCTTTCCCGGCATTGACGGCGTCAACGGCGTCATCACCACGCAACTGGCGCCCGATCAGGTCGCGGTGGCGCTCAGCGTGGAATTCGCTTCCGGTCAGAGCGTCGAGGACATCGAAAAGCTGGTCGGCGATCTCGAAGACGCCATCCGCCGCCGCCGCCCCGAAGTCTGGTCCCTGTTCGTCAAGCCACAAACGCCCGACGCCTTTCATCGCGCAAAGGAACGGCGTTACGGTCACCGCCTGCCGGTTGACAGCGACGCCGGGAAGTGAAAGCAATTGCGCTGGTAACAAGTCTTATCGGGCGCGGGCGTAATGAAAGTCTGGATGGCGACGACGGCGATGGCCGTTGCAATGATAGCGGGAACAGCGATGGCGGCTGAGACAGCTTATAATCCGCGCGAGGCTTTCGCGCCGAGGCCGATGAGCCAGCCGGTCAACGCCTATCGCTCGTCGAACGGCCTGCCGGGACCGGCCTATTGGCAGAACCGCGCCGATTACGACATCCACGCTACGCTGAACGCCGACCCGAAAACGCCGTCCCTCTCCGGCGAAGAGGTTATCACCTACACCAATAACAGCCCCGATACGCTCGACGTCCTGTGGCTGCAACTCGATCAGAATCTCTACCGTCCGGACAGCCGCGGCGCCCATTCCGGCAACGGCTCGCATGATTACGGCCAGAACTTTTCCAGCGGCGATACGCTTCAATCCGTCGAAGTGTTCGACGGCAAGGCCTTCGTCAAGGCGGAGACGCTTGTCAACGACACCCGCCTGCGCATTACCCTGCCGTCAGCGCTGAAAGGCAAGGGCGGGCAGGTCAAGGTGCGCATCTCCTGGCGCTTCGATATTCCCGGCGAGTGGGGCGGGCGCATGGCCTGGGGCCTGGCGAAAGACGGGCCGATCTACGATCTGGCGCAGTGGTATCCGCGCATGGCCGTCTATGACGATATCCGCGGCTGGGACACGCTGCCCTATCTGGCGCAGGAGTTTTACCTCGAATACGGCGATTTCGACTACGCCATCAATGTGCCGTCCGACATGCTGGTCGCCGGTTCGGGCGAGCTGACGAACGCCAAAGAGGTGTTGACGCCGGAGGAGCTGAAACGCTTCGAGCAGGCGAAAACCTCCGACGCCACGGTCGCGATCCGCGCGCCGGATGAGATCAAAGACCCCTCGACTCGCCCGACCTCGAAAGACGGCCGCCTGACCTGGCGTTTCCATATGAACGACACGCGCGACGTGGCGTTTTCGGCCTCGTCGGTGTTTGCGTGGGACGCGGCGAAGATCAATCTTCCCGACGGCAAGACCTCGATGGCCATGTCCTTCTATCCGGCGGAAAGTCAGGGTCAGGACCGCTGGGGACGTTCGACCGAATATATGAAGGATGCGGTCGAAAACTTCTCCAAGCGCTGGTATCCCTATCCGTGGCCCGCCGCGATCAATATCGCCGGGCCCGCGACGGGCATGGAATATCCGGGCATTGTCTTCGACGGCATCGACGACGCAGGCAAGACCCTGTTCTGGATTTCGGCGCACGAGATCGGCCACGGCTGGTTCCCGATGATCGTCGGCTCGGACGAGCGCCGCAACCAGTGGATGGACGAAGGCTTCAACACCTTCATC
>DATMTF010000252.1:0-7170 GCA_035565015.1 Asticcacaulis sp.
GTCATAATGCAAACGCCAACGATCGAAACCAGGCGCCCTTCGCATGTCGAACAAACGCCCAGGCTGAACCGCGCCATTGGCCAGCTTGAGGGGGTTAAACGTATGATCGCCCAGGGTGAATACTGCGTGGACATCATGACGCAGTTGCGCGCCGCGCGCAGCGCGCTCAAATCCATCGAACTGGGGGTGCTTGAAACGCATATGCGTTCCTGCCTGTCGCGCACCAGTTGCTGTGACGATGAAAATCTGCGCGATCAGCAGTTGGCGGAAATCATGACGCTCCTCAAGAAATACGAATAGGGCCACCTCATGTCCAAGGAACCGAAGACGCCTGCCGATACCGGTCAGGCGAAGGCCGCCTGCCGCCACGCTCAAGGCGATCAGACTCAAGCCCAGCCCGCTTCCGGTCAGATTTACGCCTGTCCCATGCACCCCGAAGTCCGGCAGGACGGACCGGGGCGATGCCCGATCTGCAACATGAACCTCGCGCCTGCCGAAGGCGATGCGGCGGCGCGCGCGGCGGAATCCGGCGACGTCCATGCTGGGTGCGACCGTCACGATCATGGCGCGCACGCGCCGCGTCCGGCGCCGCATGTCAAGGCGGGTGAAAAGGTCATCTACACCTGCCCGATGCATCCTGAAATTCGCCAGGAAGGGCCCGGCAGTTGCCCGATCTGCGGCATGGCGCTCGAACCTGAGGTCGTCACGCTCGACGCGCCTGAAAACCATGAACTGAAAGACATGACGCGGCGCATGTGGATCGCCGCCGCGCTCAGCCTGCCGGTCGCCGTCCTCGCCATGGGCGCCCATGTCGGGCTGTCGCGCCTGATTCCGGACAATATCTCCATCTGGGCGCAACTGCTGCTGTCAACGCCCGTCGTCCTGTGGTGCGGCTGGCCGTTTATCGAACGCGGCTGCCAATCACTGAAGACCCGCAATTTCAATATGTTCACCCTGATCGCGCTCGGCGTGCTCGTAGCCTGGACCTATTCGGTCGTGGCGACGCTCCTGCCTGACGCCTTCCCGCACATGAACGGCATGGGGCCGGACGTCTATTTCGAGGCCGCCGCCGTCATCACGGCCCTGGCCTTGCTGGGGCAGGTGCTGGAGCTGAAGGCGCGCGCGCAGACCGGCGACGCCATTCGCGCCCTCCTCCGCCTGGCTCCCGCCACGGCGCACCGGCTTGATGGCGACCGCGAGGAAACGGTTCCGCTCGCAGCCGTCGTTGCGGGCGACCGCCTGCGCGTGCGTCCCGGCGAAAAGGTTCCGACCGATGGCGAGGTAGTCGAAGGATCGAGCCATGTCGATGAATCGATGATCACCGGCGAACCCATGCCGGTCAGGAAGGCCCTCGGCGACAAGGTCACCGGCGCGACGGTCAACCAGTCGGGCAGCTTCGTCATGGAGGCGAGGCGCGTCGGCAACGATACGCTGCTGGCGCAGATCGTCGCCCGCGTCGGTCAGGCCCAGCGTTCGCGCGCGCCGGTTCAGCGCGTCGCCGATATCGTCTCCGGCTATTTCGTGCCCGCCGTCGTGCTGGCGTCGGCGATGACCTTCATCGCGTGGATGGTCTTAGGACCGGAGCCGAAACTCGGTCACGCCATTCTCAACGCCATCGCCGTCCTGATCATCGCCTGCCCTTGCGCACTGGGTCTGGCCACGCCGATGTCGATCATGGCGGGCACAGGCCGCGCCGCGCGCGCCGGCATTCTGGTCCGCGACGCCGCCGTGCTGGAGGCCTTCGAGCGCGTCGATACGCTGGTGCTCGACAAGACCGGCACCCTCACCGAGGGCAAACCGAAGCTGATCGACGTACAGGCGCTTGCCGGGGTCGACGCCGATCGCCTGCTGTCGCTGGCCGCATCGCTGGAGGCTGCCAGCGAACACCCGATCGCGCGCGCCATTGTCGACGGCGCCCGCGAAAAGGGCGCGGCGCTTCTGCCCGTTTCAAACTTCGATTCGCCGACCGGCAAGGGCGTGACCGGTAGGGTTGACGGCGTCGAGGTCGCACTCGGCAATACCGCCCTGCTCGGCGACGCGGCGGCGTTGGAGACATTGGCGGCGCCGCTACGCGATCAGGGACAGACGGTCGTGTACGTCTTTATCAACGGCAAACCCTCAGGCGTGATTTGCGTGGCCGATCCGGTCAAGGCTTCGACACAGAACGCCTTGCAAGCCCTGAAGGCCGACGGTCTGAAGCTGGTCATGCTGACCGGCGACCACGCCGAAACCGCCCAGGCCGTCGCGCGCACTCTGGGCGTCGATGAAGTCAGGGCCAATGTCCTGCCGAACCAGAAGGCCGAGGTCGTCGAGGGGCTGATCCGCGCCGGACGCAAGGTCGCCATGGCCGGGGACGGCGTCAACGACGCCCCTGCGCTGGCCGCCGCCACCGTCGGCATCGCCATGGGCAACGGCGCGGATATCGCCATGGAAAGCGCCGGCATCACCCTGATCAAGGGCGACCTCGACGGCATCGTCAAGGCGCGCAATCTGAGCAAGGCCGTGATGCGCAATATCGGTCAGAATCTGGTCTTCGCCTTTGGCTATAACCTCATCGGCGTCCCCCTGGCCGCCGGCGTCCTCTATCCGGCCTTCGGGCTGCTGCTTTCGCCCGTCGTGGCCTCGCTGGCCATGGCCCTGTCATCGGTCAGCGTGATCGGCAACAGCCTGCGCATTCGCTCCGCTCATCTTTAGGGCTTGCCGGGCGTACCCCACAGGGGTATGTTCGGCAAGCCCTATCCCCCCTTAACCTATGTCTGGTTAGATCGCTGCAATGGCAAAGCCTTGGACCCGCATGGCGATGGCGCTGATATTCGTCTTCGTGACGATATCGTCGCCATTGCATGCCCAGGCTACGCCTTCGGCGTCACATGGGATGAAGGCTGCGATGTCTGTGGACGGCATGAGCGAGTCCTGCGCCAGGGCGATGGCCCGGTCCGGTAAGGCCGCGACCGAAAAGCATAAGTCGCATGAACATTCCGGAGGATGCTGCGCCGATGGCTGCAACTGCCCCTTGAGCCACTGTCCGGCGACTCCGCCGATCCTGGCGGTCGACATCGCCGTTCGTGTTCCTGGCGCCACGACCCTCATTCCATCATCCGTCGATCAATCGGCGCGTCCGTTCCTTCCCGACACGCTGCAGCGCCCTCCCAAAGCCTGATTCTGCAACTGACAAACGATCGCGCGCTTCCGCGCACGCTCTCCACATGTCTTTTCCCAGGATCACTATAGATGAAACACATGCGCTTTGCGGTGTTCGTCATGGCCCTGCTGGCGGCGACGCCGCTCGTGGTCCATGCCGAAACCAGGGCTTATAATCTCACCATCGGCTCGCAGATGGTCACGGTCGGCGGCCACGCCACGCCCAGGATCACCATCAACGGAACCCTGCCCGGCCCGACCCTTCGCTTCACCGAAGGCGACGAGGCGGTCATCCACGTCACCAACACGCTGAAAACCGATACCTCGATCCATTGGCATGGCCTGCTCGTCCCCGCCAGCCAGGATGGCGTACCCGGATTCAACGGCTTCGACGGCATAAAGCCGGGCGAAACCTTTACCTATCGCTTCCCGGTCAGGCAGTCCGGAACCTATTGGTATCACGCCCATTCGATGGGGCAGGAGCAGGATGGCCTTCTGGGCGGGCTGGTGATCGACCCCGCCGCCGGGACAAACCCGCCAGTCGCAGCGGACAAGGACTATGTGATCGTCCTGACCGACGCATCGCCGGACACCGCCGAACGGATCGAGGCGCGCCTGAAAGGCAGTCCGGACTATTACCAGTATCATCGCCGGACGGTCGGCGACTTCCTCCACGATGTGAAGACCATGGGCTTTGGCAAGGCCGTTCAGATGGCCGGCATGTGGGGCGGGATGAACATGCGCCCGACCGATCTGGCCGATGTCGAAGGCTATACTTACGAGATCAACGGCATGTCGCCGGACGAAAACTGGACCGGCCTTTTCAAGCCGGGACAGAAGATCAGGCTGCGCTTCGTCAATGCCGGCGCCATGACCATGTTCGACGTCCGGATTCCGGGCCTGAAGATGGTGGTGGTCGCCGCCGACGGCCAGCCGGTCGAGCCGGTGACGGTCGATGAGTTCCGCATCGGCAACGCCGAAACCTATGACGTGATCGTCGAGCCTGCCGACGACAAGGCTTATACGATCGCCGCCGAGAGCCTCGATCGCACCGGCTTCGCCCTGGGCACGCTGGCTCCGCGCGAAGGCATGCGCGGCGCCATCCCGCAGGCGCGTCCGCGCGCCGTCCTCACCATGGCCGACATGAACATGGCCAAAATGATGAAGGACGATCCCGATATGGACATGTCGATGATGGATCAACCCTCAGGCTGGGCCGACGCGCATGCGCCCGCAGGAACGAGAATCCTGGCCTATAGCGACCTCAAATATGCCGGCGAACAGGCCGACGCCCGCGAGGCGACGCGCGAAATCAGGCTCGTGCTGGGCGGCAATATGGAGCGTTATATCTGGACCATCAACGGTAAGACGTTCGACCCCTCCGTCGGCGTTCACCTCGCCTATAATGAGCGCGTCCGCCTGACCTTCATCAATGAGACCATGATGGCGCATCCGATGCACCTGCACGGCATGTTCTTCCAGCTCGACAACGGCCAGCCCGCCGGTCGGATGCCGAACAAGCACACGGTCATCGTGCCGCCCGGTCAGACGGTATCGGTTCTGCTGACCGTAAATAATGTCGGGACATGGGCGCTGCACTGCCACCTGATGAACCACATGCTGTCGGGCATGATGACCGATCTCGTCGTGGAAAAGCCGGGCGCGCCGCCGCCTGACGACGCCAGGCCGGGCATGGATATGGGCCAGATGGATATGGGGTCAAAAAACACGGTAAAGGATCACGATCATGCGCGTTAGAACCGCTTTGACCATGATGACCGCGCTCTCCGGCCTCGCCCTGGCTTCGGCGGCCTTCGCTGACCAGCCCGCCGCGCTCGACGCCATGGCCAGTATGCACAAGCCCGGCGTCTATCATAATTTCGTGCTGGAAACCGACCTGTCGAAGCGCAACGGCGTCGGGACCGGAAGCTGGGATCTCGACGGCTGGATCGGGGGCGATGTCGACAAGCTGTGGCTGAAAAGCGAAGGCGACATCGCCGGCGGCAAGGCCGAAAGGGCCGAAATCTGGGCGCTTTACAGTCGCAATGTTTCGGCCTTCTGGGACGCCCAGGCCGGTATCCGCTACGATATCGAGCCCGATCTGCCCCCAGGTCTGCCCGGCGCGAAAAGCCACAGCTACCTCACGGCCGGGGTCTCAGGTCTTGCCCCCTACTGGTTCGAAACCGAGGCCCATCTGTTCCTCCGCGACGACGGCGCCGTCAGCGCGCGCCTGCGTCAGGAAAACGAATGGCTGCTGACCCAGAAACTGATCCTGAAGCCGCGAATCGAGATCAACCTCAATACCCGCAAGGATTCGATCGAGGGCCTAGGGACGGGCATTACCGACGCCAGTCTGGGCCTTCAGGCCCGCTACGAATTCCGCAGGGAATTCGCCCCCTATCTCGATGTCGCCTACCGGCAGACCTTCGGCGAAACCGCCAACTATGCCCGCACGCGCTTCGAGTCGCCGGATGAAACCCGCGTCAGCGTGGGCATCCGGTGGATGTTCTGACCCGCCCTCAACAGGAGACAATTTCATGAAAACCCTCATTCGCACCCTCATCGCCGCCGCCCTTCTGGCGACGCCGCTGGCCGCCGCCCAGGCCTTCGCTCACGCCCACCTCGTAAAATCGACGCCCGCCGATGGCGCGGTCACCGCGTCGCCGCAGATGATCATGCTGACCTTCAGCGAAAAACTGACGGACAAGCTGTCGGGCTTCGAGGTGGTGAAGGCCGATGGCGCCAAGATCGACGTTCAGGTCGTGGCCGCCGACGGCGGCAAGGTTCTGCACGCCATGCCGAGCCGGCCGCTGGCGCCCGGCGCCTACAAGGTCAACTGGTTCGCGGTCAGTGACGACGGCCACCGCACGATCGGCACAGTCGCCTTTACGGTAAAGTAGGAACTTAAGCCATGGACTGGACAAGCCTGATCATGGCCGACCTGGCGCGCCTGCTGCAATATGCAGGCGCCGTCATTCTCTTTGGAACCGCCTTGTTCAACCTGATCAGCTTGCCCCGTTCGGGCGAGGCCTCGGCCAGCCGCCAGGACTGGCCGGGTCCGCTCTTCCTCGGCGCTTCTGTCGCCCTGCTCTGCGGCGCTGTCGGATCGCTGCTGGCGCAGTCGGCCACGATGAACGGCCTTGCCTTGTCGAAGCTCGACTGGCCTGCGGTCAGGATCGTGCTTTTCGACACCCGCTGGGGACACGCGATCGCGCTGCGCATCGCGCTGGGCCTTGCGGCTTCGCTGCTCGCCCTGCGCAGGCCGCGCCATTCAGACTTTATCATCCAGTCGATGCTGGGCCTGATCGCGCTGGCGAGCTTCGCCTTTACGGGCCACGGCAGCGCCGATGACGGCCTGTCCGGAGACATTCACCTCGTCAACGATATGATCCATTCGGTGGCCGCGGGGGTTTGGCTGGGCGCGCTCGTCGGATTCTACGCCCTTCTGCGTGCCCCGAAGACCAGCGACGAACCGCATCGCAGCGCCGTGGCCAGGGCCCTGACCGATTTCTCCGCCACCGGAACCCTTATGGTCGCCTTGCTCGTGGCGACCGGATTGATCAACAGCGGCTTCCTGATCGGTCTTGCCGGACTGCCGGGTTTATTGACCTCCGCCTATGGCGTGTTGCTGGCGGCGAAACTCGTCCTCTTCGCAGGCATGCTCGCCCTGGCCGCCAGGAACCGCTTTAGGCTGACGCCGGCGCTTCACAACGCGTCCGACCCGCAGGCGCAGGCCGCCGCCATTTCGGCCCTGCGCCGCAGCGTGACCGCAGAGACGTTCGCGGGTCTGATCATTCTCCTGCTGGTGGCGATCTTCGGCATGCTCGAACCGCCCGGCGCATCATGAGGTCCGACTCGTTCATCGCTCGCGTCCGACGCACCTCTCCTCAGGCCGGGCGCCCGAAAATATCGCCGCCTCCCGTTTCGATCTTGTCGGTAATTTTTGATAGCGCTATCATTTGCCGGACAAAGTAGAGCGCTTTTCGATGTGATGAAATCGGATCGGCGCTCTAAGTCTTTGTTTTATCG
>DATMTF010000253.1:0-3643 GCA_035565015.1 Asticcacaulis sp.
CTATCAGGGCTTTTTGCGTTCCGAGGAAAAGATCGCCACCAATATTCTGGCTGACCGTCTGGCGAAACTGGAGCAGAATGGCCTGATCAGCAAGGCCGCCGATCCGTCGGACAAACGCAAATTCATCTATGCGCTGACTGCGCGCGGCGCCGATCTGGCGCCGGTGCTGATCGAAATGGCGCTGTACGCCATGAAACACGAACCGGTCGTCGATATGCCCAAGGAGATCGTCGCCGAAATGCAGAAGAACAAGGCCGCCTTCGCGCAGAAACTGACGCGCAGCTTCACCCCGAAAATGCCGCGCGCAAAACCCGAACCGAAGCCCACAAAGGAAAGGCCGGAATTCTCCGACGAAACCCTGAGCTTGTTCTGACTATTCCATCGCCGCCAGTTCGAGGTGCTCCTCCTCCGCCTGTGATGGCTTCTTCTTCGGCGTCTTGATGATCAGCAAAAGCGGCATAGCCAGCAGGGTCAGGATCATCATCAGCCAGAAATTGTCGATATAGGCGATCATGCTGGCCTGTCGCGTGACCTCGGCGTTGAGCGCGACGGCGTTGTGCGTCGTCTCGATCAGGCCCGGCTGAGTCTGGGTGATGTTCTCGATAATCCCGGCATGGGCTTTCTGCGTATTGCTGACCTGTAGCGCCTGCACAAGCGCGATGCCGATGGACGAGCCGATATTGCGCACCAGGCTGTAGATCGAGGTGCCGTCAGGGCGCAGATCGCCCGCCAGGGTCGCGAAGGTCGCCGCCGATAACGGCACGAAAACCAGCCCAAGCCCAAAACCCTGAATGATGCTGGGCGTGATGATGGCGCGTTGCGAAGTGTCGACCGTATAACCGCACATCATCCACAGGGTCAAAGCGGTCAGGCCAAACCCGACGCCGAGGATCAGGCGCAGGTCCACCTTGCCGACCATGCGTCCGACGATCATCATGGCCAGCATGGTCCCCAGACCTGACGGCGCGGTGACAATGCCCGCATACATGGCCGTATAGCCCATCAGGCCCTGCAACATCGACGGCAGCAGGGCGCGCGTTGCAAACAGCACCATGCCGACCACAAAGATGAACAGAAGTCCAGTCAGGAAGTTGCGGTTCTGCAAAAGCCGGTAGTTGAAGAAGGTCGATCCCGCCGGTCTGGTGGCGGTATGGATGATGAAGAAGCCGAAACTGACAAAGGCGACGATGGCCTCGATCCAGGTCTCCGCCGAATTGAACCAGTCGTTCTGCTGCCCGCGGTCCAGCACCAGTTGCAGCGCGCCGATGGCCAGGCTCAGACAGGTGAAGCCCAGCACATCGAACCGGATCGAACGCCTGGCGACCTGGTGCGGAATGAATTTCAGCACGCCCAGAAAGGCCGCCGCGCCAATCGGCACGTTGATGAAGAAGCACCAGCGCCAGTCATAGGCGTCGGTCAGCCAACCGCCCAGGGTCGGTCCGACAATCGGCCCGACCATGACGCCCATACCCCAGACCGCCATGGCTGAGCCGTGTTTTTCGCGCGGATTGATGTCGAGCAGGGTCGATTGCGACAAGGGCACCAGCGCCGCGCCGAACAGGCCCTGTAACAGGCGCGCCCCGACGATCTCCATCAGAGATCCGGCGACGCCGCACAACATGGAGGCGACGGTGAAGCCCAGCACCGAGGCCAGAAACACCTGTTTGGAGCCGAAACGGTCCGACAGCCAGCCGGTCACCGGCGTGGCGATGGCGGTGGCGACGATGAATGAGGTCAGCACCCAGGTGATCTGGTCCTGCGACGCATTGAGCGAGCCCTGCATGTGCGGCAGGGCGACATTGGCGATGGTGCCGTCGATCGACACGATCAGGGTCGCCAGCATGATCGCGATGGTGATCATGGGGCGGTTGATGTCGGCGCGATGGGCGTTATCGGTGGGGGCGGAAGCGCCGCTCATCAGGACTTCTCTATAAGCAACTGTAATTTTTCGAGTATATCGGTCGTCATGGCCAGCCTGTCCGGCGCGATGCCGCTGAGCAACTGGCTGCGCATCTCGTCGGCCTTGCCGCGCACCTTACGATAGACGCCCTGTCCCGCCTCGGTCAGTTCGAGGTGTTTGACGCGCCGGTCGCTTGCGCAGACCACGCGCGTCACGAGGCCCGCCTTCTCCAGCTTATCGACGGTTGAGACCACGGTGGCGGCCTCGACCGACAACAGCGCGGCCAGTTCGCTCTGCGATAAGGGCGTCTCGGCCTTGGCGATATAGGCGACCGCCAGCCAGCCCGATTGTGAAATGCCCAGATCCTTCATGCGCCGATCCAGCGCCGCCCGCCAAAGGCGGGCCGTGTTGTGCAGGGCTTGTGAAAAGCGTTCTTCAGGCGACATGATGAAACAGCTAATTATTAGACATCTAAGTATTTGCGCAACCCCTATGCGCCTTGTCGCGCGACTCGTCAAGAGTTTAAGCGTTTAGCCGCTCGAAACGCCCATAGGCCTGGTCGCTGAGGCGGACGCGCAGGTGGATGCGGCCCTGTTCGTCGTCATGGCGTCCGGTGACGCGACCGTGCTGATACAGAAAGGCCAGCCGGTCGCCCTGATGCGGCTCCAGCACAAGGTCGATCTCCTCGCCCTGCGCATCGACCAGGGCGGCGATGGTTTCCAGCAGGCGCGGCAACCCCTCGCCCGAAACGGCGGACACGGCGATGGGGCGGTTGTCGCCGCGCGTCGTCGCCGCCCGCGCATGGAGGGTTTCACGGTCGTCTTCGCTCAAAAGGTCGATCTTGTTCCACACCTCGACCAGTCGCGAGCGGTCGAGATCGGGCAGGATCTGGCTTAAGACCTGCTCGACATCCTGTTTCTGCGCTTCGGTTTCCGGGTTGGAGACGTCGCGGACGTGCAGGATCAGATCCGCCTCCTCGACCTCCTCCAGCGTGGCCCGGAAGGCCGCGACCAGTTCGTGCGGCAGATCGGAAATAAAGCCGACCGTATCGGACAGGATGGCCGAGCGCCCGTTCGGCAGTTTGAGGCTGCGCAAGGTGGTGTCCAGCGTGGCGAACAACAGGTCTTTCGCCAGCACCTCGGCGCGGGTCAGCCGGTTGAACAGGGTCGATTTGCCGGCATTGGTGTAACCGACCAGAGCGACGATCGGGTACGGAACCTTTTTGCGCGCCGAACGGTGCAGGGCGCGTGTGCGGCGCACCTCATCCAGTTCGGTTTTAAGCTGCTTGATCTTGTCGGCGATCATGCGGCGGTCGAGTTCGATCTGGGTTTCGCCGGGACCGCCGGTCGTGCCGCTGGCGCGCTGGCGCTCCAGGTGGGTCCAGGTGCGCACCAGCCGCGAGCGCTCGTAATCGAGCCGCGCCAGTTCGACCTGCAGCTTGCCTTCGCGGGTGCGCGCGCGCCGCCCGAAAATTTCCAGGATCAGGCCGGTGCGGTCGATCACCTTGATCTCCAGCGCCTTTTCCAGATTGCGCTGCTGCACCGGCGTCAAGGCGCCGTTGACCACGCATAGCGACGCCTCATGCGCCTCGCACAGGGCGCGGATCTCTTCGACCTTGCCCTGACCGAACAGGGTGGCGGGATGAATCTTGCGCACGCGCAAGGACACGCCGCCGACCACGTCAAGATCGAGCGCCAGGGCCAGTCCCGTCGCTTCTTCCAGGCGCGACTCCTCATGCAGACG
>DATMTF010000254.1:0-6488 GCA_035565015.1 Asticcacaulis sp.
GTGGTTCGGCTGGAGCGGCAACACCATCGAGGACTATACCGGCCATATCTCCATGCAGGTGGTCGGCGGCGTCACGGTGGCCCTGCTCGATCTCGAAGCGCAGGACGAAAACGAATATTACAACGGCTACGCCAACCGGACCCTGTGGCCTCTGTTCCACTATCGCACCGATCTGGTCAATTATGAGCGCAGCTTCGACGAGGGCTATGAGCGCGTCAATACGCGCTTCGCCGAGACCCTGCTGCCGCTGATCGCGCCGGACGACGTCATCTGGGTGCAGGACTATCACCTGATCCCGCTGGGCCGTGAATTGCGCAAACGCGGCGTCAAGAACCGCATCGGCTTCTTCCTGCATATACCCTGGCCCGCGCGGCGGGTGCTGAACACCCTGCCGCGTCACGCCGAACTGGTCGAATCCATGTTCGCCTACGATCTGATCGGCTTTCAGACCGAAGACGACGCCGAGGCGTTTAACGACTACGTCATGCACGATATGGGCGCGGAGGTGTTTGCCGACGGCGTGGTGCGCGCGCATGGCCAGACCACGCGCGTCAAGGCCTTCCCCATCGGGATTGATGCGGACGATTTCGCTGCGACGCTGAAAAGCGACAAGGCGCAGGACTATCGTCAACGCATGCTGAAAAGCCAGGTCGGCCGCAAAATGATCCTCGGCGTCGACCGGCTCGACTATTCCAAGGGGCTTGAGGAGCGCTTCGCCGCCTACGAGACCCTGCTGGACAAATATCCCGACCTGCAAACCCAGGTCTTCATGCTGCAGATCGCCACGCGCTCGCGCGACGCGGTCGACGCCTATCAGGATCTGCGCGAGCGGCTCGACACCATCTCCGGCCAGATCAACGGCGCCTATGCGACGGTGGAATGGGTGCCGCTGCGCTACGTCAACCGGCCCTATCGCCGCGACGAACTGGCGGGCATCTATTCCTCGGCCCATGTCGGGCTGGTGACGCCCTTGCGCGACGGCATGAATCTGGTCGCCAAGGAATATGTCGCCGCGCAGCCGCCCGAAGATCCGGGCGTGCTGGTCCTGTCCGAATTCGCCGGCGCCGCCGAACAGATGAAGGAGGCGCTGATCGTCAACCCGATGAGCCGCGAAGACGTAGCCGAGGCGATCCGCAAGGGGCTTTCCATGCCGCTCAAGGAGCGCAAGGCGCGCTGGGAGCTTTTGATGGACAAGGTGCAGAAAAGTGATGTGTCGCGCTGGCGCGACGATTTCGTCTCGCTGCTCAAGGCCCCGATCACGCCGGAACGCCCGAAGGTCGTCCCGATGTCATCGACGCAGCCGGTTCACTCGACCGTGGCGTGACGCCAGGCGCCACGCTGGACGACCACGACCGGCATGTCGAAAAGGGCCGTCAGGGCGTCCGTGGTCAGAAGCGCGGATTTGGCGCCTTCGCGGAACACCCGGCCATTCTTCAGCATGACGATATGGTCGATTTCGGGCAGGATTTCCTCGATATGGTGGGTGACCAGCAGCAGGGTTGTGGTCGCGGCCACGAGGCGCAACGCCTCCAGAAAGCTGCGCCGCGACGCCGGGTCCAGCCCCGCGCACGGCTCGTCCAGCAGCAGGGCGCGGGGGCGATGCACGAGGGCGCGCGCGATCAGCACACGCCTTGCCTCGCCGGTCGACAGACTCGACATGTCGCGCCCTTTCAGATGCGTCGCGCCGATTTGCGCCATGGCGTCTTCGGCGCGCCGGCGCATCTCATCCGTCGCCTTGTGATGCTTCCACAGACCGCGCGCAGCGAAGAAGCCGGAGATAACGCAGTCAAAGGCTTCGAGCGGCGGCTGGGCGTCGAAATCGAGCTGCATGGCCGACGAGACGACGCCCAGCAGGCTGCGCAATTCGGTCACGTTCCAGCGATCCTGCCCGAAGACGCGCACCTCGCCGCCCGCCAGCGGATAGAGCTGGCGCGTGATCAGCTTGACCAGAGTCGATTTGCCCGAACCGTTGGGGCCAAGGATCGCCGTATGCTGCCCCGGCAGCAGATCGAGGCTCAACCGGTCGATCAGGGCGCGCGTCCCGCGCACCACCGAAGCGTCGCGGATATGCAGCAAGGGCGCGGTCGTCACGGCGACGGCATCGAACGGGGACATGAGACGACTCCTTCGCCCGGACATTTAGGCGCTTGCGGAAAGGGAGAAAAGGTGAAAATTCACATTTAAACCCACGCGCCAATGGTTATAAACGAGCTTTTCCCTCTCCCTATGACCATGGGGAGAGGGGAATAATGCTGATGTTCTCTTGCTCCCAAGGTTCGCATGCTTGAACTCTCCGGCCAGATTATCGACCACGAACACCGCCTGCCGATCCGCGTCTATTACGAAGACACCGACTTTTCCGGCGTGGTCTATTACGCCAATTATCTGAAATTTTTTGAACGCGGGCGTTCGGATTACTTACGCCTGATCGGCGTGCATCATCACGAGCTGGCGGCCCTGCCCGAACCCCTGGCCTTTGCGGTCGCCGACATCCATGTGCGCTATAAAGCCCCCGCACGCATTGACGACCTGATCGAGACGCGCACCCGCATGTCGGGCCTGCGCGGCGCCAGCTTCCATGTCAGCCAGCGCCTCCTGCGCGGCGATCAGGTGCTGACCGAGGCCGAGGTCAAGGCCGTGTGCATCGATCTGAATGGACGCCTGCGCCGCCTGCCGCCGGATTTGCAGGCGCGACTCGCCGCATGCTGCGTTAACGAAAAAGACGCCTGAAAATTGCGGTTTCATGCTGCCGCGCCATAGAAATGTCGCCAAAACTGAGGCAGAGTGCGCCGCAACTGCAGGATTCACTATAAATAGGGGACGCGTATGGACGCCGCTTCCGCCAGTTCCGCCGCCGCTGGCATTTCCGGACCGCTGAGCTTTGTGCAACTGTTCATGCACGCCGATCTCGTCGTCAAGGCGGTGATGATCGTGCTGTTGCTGGCCTCGTTGTGGTCATGGGCCATCATCGTGCAGAAGATCATGGCGCTGGGCAAGGCCAACAAGCAGGCCGATGCCTTTGAAGGCGCGCTCAGCACCGGTCGCGCGCTCGACGACATCGCCGCTTCGCTGGGGACGCAGCCGAAAGAGGCGATGCAGAAGCTGCTGGTCACGGTGACCGCGGCCTGGGGCGACTATAAGGGCAAGACGATCAGCGCAGCGCAGGGCGACCTTCTGATTGCGCAGGTCGACCGCGAACTGAACCAGACCATCGCGCAGGAAGCCGACGGACTGGAAGAGGGCTTAAGCCTGCTGGCGGTCATCGCGACCGCCTCGCCGTTTATCGGCCTGTTCGGCACGGTCTGGGGCATTATGAACTCGTTCTCAGCCATAGCCAGCGCCGGCGACACCAACCTCGCCACCGTCGCGCCCGCGATTTCCGAAGCCCTGTTCGCCACCGCAACCGGCCTGTTCGCCGCCATTCCGGCCTATGTCGGCTATAATCTGTTCAACGCCCGCGTCGCGCGCTTCACCGGTCGCATGGAGACCTTCGCCGATGAGCTGATGGCCTCGTTGATCCGCCGTCTGGGCGGCAAGGTCGGCTGAAGATGGCGATGGGAGCTTCCGGAGGATCGGGCGCCGGACGGCGCGGCGGACGCCGCCGCAGCCGCAGGGCCGCCCTGTCCGAAATCAACGTCACGCCGCTGGTCGACGTCATGCTGGTGCTGCTGATTATCTTCATGATCTCGGCGCCATTGCTGACCTCCGGCGTCAAGATCGAGCTGCCCAAGACCGAGGCGACCGCGCTGAAGGACGAGGGCGATCCTTTGACCGTCTCGATCGACGAAAAGGGCAATCTGTTCGTCAACGACGATCCTGCCACCTATGCGCAACTGACGCCGCGCCTTCTGGCCATGAGCCACGGCGAAACCGACAAGCCGGTCTATGTCCGCGCTGCGGGTTCGGCTTCGTATGACATCGTCGCCAAGGTGATGGCCAAGCTGTCCACCTCCGGCTTCGTCAAGATCAACCTCCTGACCCAGCCCATGGGCGCGGGTCAGACCGCCGCCGCTTCTTCGTCCGTGGAGGCTGCGCAGTAGGACATGCGCAGGTTCGGCTCGTCATTTCTGATTTCCGTGCTGCTGCACGCGGCCCTGCTGGCGTTGTTTTTCGTCACCTGGTTCCGTGAAAAGCCGCCGATCACGCCGCCTTCCGTGCCGGTCGAGATCGTGTCGGAGATTCCGAGCCGCGAGCAGGCGGAAACGCCGGTTGACAAGAACGCCGTGCTGACGCCGGAGCCGGTCCCCGCGCCGGAGGAGCCGGTCCAGCCGACGCCGCCCCCGCCGGAGCCTGCGCCCAAACTGCCCGTGCCGACGCCGCAGAAGGCTGTGACGCCGCCTGCGCCGAAAACGCCAGAGAAGAAGCCGGAGCCCGCCAAGACCAAACCGGCCCCGCCCGATAAGAAAGGCGTGCAGAAGCCGACCCCGCCCAAACCGTCAAAGCCGTCGCTTGACCTGAACGCGCTGTCGCAACTGGCCGCCTCCCCGTCCAAGTCGCCGACCCGCCGCCAGCCGCGCGCCAACACCCACGAGACCAACGGCGTTTCGGCGGTCGGCTCCGGTCCGGCGGATGCGGGCCAGAAGCAGGCGCTCAGCTTGCTGGGACAACGCCTGCAACACGCCTGGATCCTGAATTGCGACGTGCCCGGCTCCGATCAGGTCAATCCTGAGATCAGTTTCGTATTGACCCCTAATGGCCGCGCCTTGCAGGTCACTTGGGTCAACCGGCGCAGCGATCCGGTCTGGCAGGCCGGCGCCAGCCTCGCCATGGCGGCGGTCAATAAGGCCGCCGCGGAATCGACAGATTTGCCCGCCAATATCTACGGGCAAAAAATTACCTTCACCTTCCTGGCGGAGAAGGCGTGCAACGGCTAGTTGACCCGACCGCCGCCTGACAGGAAGCCAGCAACAAGGAGCAACGCCATGACCAAGACGACTCCCGAACTGAACCTGACGCGCCGCGCCGCGCTTTTAAGCGCCGGCGGCCTTGCGGCGGCTGCGCTGCCTGCGGCGGCCTTCGCGCAAGGTTTGACCGGCACGGTCGATCAGGGCAATATCCAGCCCCTGCCGATCGCCATCGAAATTCTGGGGCAGGACGCCACAGGCGGCGATCTCGGCGGCCAGATTTCCAAGGTGGTGTCGGCGGATCTGGAGCGCTCCGGCTATTTCGCGCCGATCGATCCCAACGCCTTCATCGAGACCCATCTCGACGTCAATGTCCAGCCCAACTGGGACAACTGGAAGACCATCAATGCGCAATACCTGTGTTCAGGCAAGGCGCTGGTTGACGCCGACGGACGGCTTCAGGTCGATTTCCGCCTGTGGGACATCTATTCGCAGAAGCAGTTGCTGGGTCAGTCCCTGACGGCGACGCCGGAAAACTGGCGCCGCATCGCGCACAAGATCGCCGACGCCATCTATGAAAAACTGACGGGTCAGGAAGGCTATTTCGACACCCGCATCGTCTTCGTCGCCGAAAGCGGCTACCGCACGGCCAAGGTGCGTCACCTGGCCATCATGGATCAGGACGGCTTCAACCCGTCCTATCTGCCGGTGGCCGACGGCGCCAAGGCGGTGATGACGCCGCGCTTCTCGGCGGATTCGCAGGAAATCGCCTATATGTCGCTGACGGCGGACTCGGCGCGCATCTATATCTACAATCTCGAAACCGGGCGTCAGGAAGCCATCGGCCAGATTCACGGCATGGCGTTCGCGCCGCGTTTCTCGCCCGACGGAACCAAGCTGGCCTACAGCGTGGCCACCGGCGGCGCGACCAATATCTATGTCATGGATCTGCGCACGCGCGCCACGACGCGGCTGACCGGCGGCGGCGCGATCAACACCTCGCCCAGCTTCTCGGCGGACGGCTCGCAGATCGCCTTCACCTCGGACCGCGGCGGCTCGCCGCAGATCTACATGATGAACGCCGACGGCGGCAATGTGCGCCGCATCACCTTCGGCAGCGGCATCTATTCGACGCCGGTCTTCAGTCCGCAGGGCGACAAGATCGCCTTTACGCGCCAGTCGGGCGGACGCTTCTCGATCGGCGTGATGAATCCGGACGGCTCGAACATGAAGCTTTTGACCTCCTCCTATCTGGAGGAAGGCCCGACCTGGGCGCCGAACGGACGCTACATCATGTTCTTCCGGGAATCGCCCAGCGGCGTTTCATCCTTATGGACCGTCGAGGTCACGGGCCGCGTCGAGCGCGAGGTGCCCTACTCCGGCGGCGCCTCCGACCCGGCCTGGTCGCCCCGGCTGAAATAAGCGCAGCGCGCAGAAGAAAATACCGCTTGCGCGTTTGACAAAAACAAAAACGCATATAATCGTTTCCTTATTTATATTGTGCATAATCCCGTCACACGAATATGTGATTATGCCTTCAAACCTGTGGTGAAAGGGACCAACATGCTGGTATCGACGAAGTCGGCCATGAAAGCGGCCGCCGCTGCGCTTATTCTGACCTCCGTGGCTGCCTGCGCCAGCAAG
>DATMTF010000255.1:0-6446 GCA_035565015.1 Asticcacaulis sp.
TTCGTGAAAGCCGTCAAATTTTTGTGCCGAATTCTATGAGTGAGCGGTTGCACACAGGCGCCCGCCTCTTTATAAAGCGCCCCGATCGCAAGATACGTCTTTGGGACGAGCAACGGAGTTCGCCCTGCTGTCGCTCGGGTCCGGCCTGCCGGGTCCACCCTTTAACACCGGAGCAGATTCCGTTCGGTTTTCGCAAATTGAACGCGACCCGCTCTCCCAGTCTTTCTTCAAAAGATCGGTTTCATGAACATTCACGAGCATCAAGCCAAGGCCGTCCTGAAAGAGTTCGGCGTGGCCGTTCCGCGCGGGTATCCCGCCTTTTCCCCCGATGAGGCCTTAAAGGCCGCCAAGACCCTGGCGTCCGAAGCCGGCTCCAAGGTTTTCGTCGTCAAGTCGCAGATCCACGCCGGCGGGCGCGGCAAGGGCCGCTTCGAGGGCCTCGGCCCCGACGCCAAGGGCGGCGTGCGCGTCGTCAAGTCGCCCGAAGACGTCAAACAAAACGCAGACGAAATGCTCGGCCGCGTGCTGGTGACGCACCAGACCGGTCCGCATGGCAAGCAGGTCAACCGTCTCTATATCGAAGAAGGCGCGGACATCGCCAAGGAACTCTACCTGTCGCTGCTGGTCGATCGCGTCTCGTCCAAGGTCTCGGTCGTCGCCTCGACCGAAGGCGGCATGGATATCGAAGACGTCGCCCATTCGACGCCGGAAAAGATTCACTCCTTCACCATCGACCCGGCGACGGGCGTGTGGCCGACCCATACGCGTGCGCTCGCCAAGGCGCTGAACCTGAAGGGCGACGTCGCCAAGCAGGGCGCGAAACTCCTGCACCAGCTCTATGCCGCGTTCAACGCCAAGGACATGGACATGCTGGAGATCAACCCGCTGATCATCACCGGCGACGAAAAACTGATCGTGCTGGACGCCAAGGTGTCGTTCGACGGCAACGCCTTGTTCCGCCATCCGGACATCGTTGAACTTCGCGACGAAACCGAGGAAGACGCCAAGGAAATCGAAGCCTCGAAGTTCGACCTCAGCTACATCGCCCTCGACGGCGAAATCGGCTGCATGGTCAATGGCGCAGGCCTGGCCATGGCCACGCTCGACATCATCAAGCTCTACGGCGCCGAGCCCGCCAACTTCCTCGACGTCGGCGGCGGCGCCTCCAAGGAAAAGGTCACGGCGGCCTTCAAGATCATCACCTCGGACCCGAACGTAAAGGGCATTCTGGTCAATATCTTCGGCGGCATCATGCGCTGCGACATCATCGCCGAAGGCGTGATCGCCGCGGTCAAGGAAGTCGGCCTCAAGGTGCCGCTGGTCGTGCGCCTCGAAGGCACGAATGTCGAACTCGGCAAGAAGATCATCAATGAGAGCGGCCTGAACGTGATCGCCGCCGACGACCTGGCCGACGCTGCGGCCAAGATCGTCAAGGCCGTGAAGGGTTAAGCACTATGTCCGTACTTATCGACAAAAACACCAAGGTCATCACGCAGGGCATTACCGGCGCGCAGGGCACCTTCCACACCGAACAGGCCATCGCCTACGGCACGCAAATGGTCGGCGGCGTCACCCCCGGCAAGGGCGGCCAGACGCACCTGAACCTGCCGGTTTTCGACACCGTGGCCGAGGCGCGCGAGCGCACCGGCGCGACCGCGACCGCCATCTATGTGCCGCCTCCCTTCGCGGCGGACTCGATCCTCGAAGCGATCGAAGCCGAGATGGAGCTGATCGTCTGCATCACCGAGGGCATCCCCGTGCTCGACATGGTGCGCGTCAAGAAGGCGTTGCAAGGCTCCAAATCGCGCCTGATCGGGCCGAACTGCCCCGGCGTCCTGACCCCGAACCAGTGCAAGATCGGCATCATGCCCGGCAATATCTTCTCCGAAGGTTCGGTCGGCGTCGTGTCGCGCTCCGGCACCCTGACCTACGAAGCCGTGTTCCAGACCACCAATGCGGGCCTGGGCCAGACCACGGCGGTCGGCATCGGCGGCGATCCGGTCAAGGGCACGGAATTCATCGACGTGCTGGAAATGTTCCTGGCCGACGAGGCGACCAAGTCGATCATCATGATCGGCGAAATCGGCGGCTCGGCCGAAGAAGACGCCGCCCAGTTCATCCGCGACGAAGCCAAACGCGGCCGTAAAAAGCCGATGGCCGGCTTCATTGCGGGCCGCACCGCGCCTCCGGGCCGTCGCATGGGCCATGCCGGCGCCATCATCTCCGGCGGCAAGGGCGGGGCGGAAGATAAGATCGCGGCGATGGAAGCCGCCGGGATCAAGGTCGCGCCGTCGCCTGCGGCTCTTGGCGAGACGCTTCTGAGCGTTCTGAAAGGTCTGTAAGACGAATTTACCGAAAGGCGCCAAACTTCATTAAGCAGTTTGGCGCCTTTTGCGGTAATATGCGTAAATTCGTCGCACCCGCCCCAAAACGGCCATCGCCGTGGGGTAGGGGCGACGTTTCCACCGGACGGGCGGCGATGTTCAGCCAAAGCCGCCAGTTCATCGACCTGAACTGCCCCGCAGTGTCGTTGTTGGCTGCGGGTTTCAACAGCGCTCAAGCCTCAGTCCTTAACCGGGCCTAGGGGCGGTTGCGCAAACCTTATCTGAAAGGGAGGCGGTGTCGTCATTGGCCGCCTCGACGGGTAACATCATGGCGGATGATTCCAGCCGGCTGAACCAGGTGTTCGCAGAGACCTCGTTTCTCTACGGTACGAACGCTATTTTCATCGAACAGATGCAGGAACAATGGGCGCGCGACCCCAATTCGGTTTCCCCCGAATGGCGCGCGTTTTTCGATTCCTTAAAGGACCGCCCCGAAGCGGTCAGCGCCAATGTCGGCGTCGCCGGTTGGGGCCGCCCCGACGGCGCGCCGCGCGACGAGCTGATCTCGGCGATGGACGGCCTCTGGCCCGCCGTGCAGGCCAAGGTCGAAAAGGGCCTCGCCGCCAAGACGCCGGGCGCGTCTCCGGCGGACCTGCAAAACGCCGCGCGCGATTCGATCCGCGCCCTGATGCTGATCCGCACCTACCGCATCCGCGGCCACCTGCAATCCAATCTCGACCCGCTGGAGCTGGAGCCCAAGGGCGACAATCCGGAACTGCACCCCAGCTACTGGGGCTTCACCGACGCCGACATGGGCCGCACCATCTTCATCGACGGCGTGCTGGGGCTGCAATCGGCGACTTTACGCGAAATCATCCAGATTCTGCGCCGCACCTATTGCGGCAATATCGGCGTGCAATACATGCACATCGCCGACCCGGCGGAAAAGGCCTGGGTGCAGGAGCGCATCGAAGGCCGCGACAAGGAAATCTCCTTCACCAGGGAAGGCAAGATCGCCATCCTGAAGAAGCTGATCGAGGCCGAGGGCTTCGAGAAATTCTGCCATCGTCGCTTCCCCGGCACCAAGCGTTTCGGGCTCGACGGCGGCGAAGCCATGATCCCGGCGCTGGAGCAGATCATCAAGCGCGGCGGGGCGCTCGGCGTCAAGGACATCATCTTCGGCATGGCCCACCGCGGTCGCCTGAACACCCTGACCGCCGTGATGGGCAAGACCTATCGCGCCATGTTCCACGAATTCCAGGGCGGCTCGTCGCTTCCGGCGGACATCGAAGGCTCGTCCGACGTGAAGTACCATATGGGCGCCTCGTCGGACCGCGAATTTGACGGCAACAATGTCCACCTGTCGCTGACCGCCAACCCGTCGCACCTTGAGATCGTCAATCCGGTCGTTCTGGGCAAGACGCGCGCCAAGCAGGCCGCCTATCTGAAGACGCGCGAGATCGAGGACAAGCCGGACCGCAGCATGGCCATGGGCCTGCTGATCCACGGCGACGCCGCCTTCGCGGGTCAGGGCGTCGGCATGGAATGCTTCGCCCTGATGGACCTGAAGGGCTACCGCACCGGCGGCACCTTGCATTTCATCATCAACAACCAGATCGGCTTCACCACGGCGCCGCGCTTCTCGCGCTCCTCGCCCTATCCGTCGGACGTGGCGCTGATGGCGCAGGCGCCGATCCTGCACTGCAACGGCGACGATCCGGAAGCGGTCGTGTTCGCGGCGAAGATGGCGACCGAGTTCCGCCAGAAGTTCGCCAAGGACGTGGTCATCGACATGTTCTGCTATCGCCGCTTCGGCCACAACGAAGGCGACGATCCGACCTTCACCCAGCCGATCATGTACGCCAAGATCAAGAACCATCCGTCGGTCAGCGAGCTGTATTCGCAGCGCCTGATCAATGAGGGCGTCTGCGCCCAGGCCGATGTCGATGGCTGGTTCAAGGAATTCGACGCCTATCTCGACGCCGAATTCGACGCCGGCAAGACCTATAAGGCGACCAAGGCCGACTGGCTGGACGGCAAATGGTCGGGCCTCGGCCTGCCCGAAGAAGACGAGCGCCGCGGCCTGACCGCCGTGCCGCGTGCGAAACTGGTCGAGATCGGGACCAAGATCACCACCATCCCGAACCATATCGACATCCACAAAACCTTAAAGCGCGTCATCGAGGCGCGTCAGCAGATGATCGCGTCGGGCGAAGGCCTCGACTGGGCCACCGCCGAATCGCTGGCCTTCTGCTCGCTGCTCGACGAAGGCTTCCCGGTGCGCCTGTCCGGTCAGGATTCGTTGCGCGGCACCTTCTCGCAGCGCCATTCGGCCTTTGTCGACCAGACGACCGAAGAACGCTACCTGCCGTTCAACCATATCCGCGACGGTCAGGCCATGTACGAGGGCATCGACTCGGCTCTGTCCGAAGAAGCGGTGCTGGGCTACGAATACGGCTATTCGCTGGCCGAACCGAACACCCTGACCTTGTGGGAAGGCCAGTTCGGCGACTTCGTCAACGGCGCCCAGGTCGTGATCGACCAGTTCATCAGTAGCGGCGAGCGCAAATGGCTGCGCATGTCGGGCCTGGTCATGCTGCTGCCGCACGGCTATGAAGGGCAGGGGCCGGAACACTCGTCGGCGCGTCTTGAGCGCTTTTTGCAAATGTGCGCCGAAGACAATATGCAGGTCGCCAACTGCACGACTCCGGCCAACTATTTCCACATCCTGCGCCGTCAGATTCACCGGCCCTTCCGCAAGCCGCTGATCCTGATGACGCCGAAATCGCTGTTGCGTCACAAGAAGGCGGTCTCGTCGCTGGCCGACATCGCCGAGGGCTCAAGCTTCCACCGCGTACTGCATGACGACGCCGAGCGCAGGCCCGAGGTCGCGGGGGGCAAGCTGGTTGGCGACGACAAAATCCGCCGCGTCATCCTGTGTTCGGGCAAGGTCTATTACGACCTTCTGGAAGACCGCGAAAAGAAGGGCGTCAAGGACGTGTACATCATGCGCCTTGAGCAGTTCTATCCGTGGCCGATGAAGTCGCTGATGACGGAACTCGGCCGCTTCAAAAACGCCGAACTGGTCTGGTGTCAGGAAGAGCCCAAAAACATGGGCGGCTGGACCTTTGTCGATCCGTGGCTGGAGCTGACGCTCGACAAGCTCAACATCAAGGCCAAGCGCGCCCGTTATGTCGGACGTCCGGCCTCGGCGGCGACCGCCGCCGGCACGATGAGCCGCCACCTGAAGGAACTCGAAACCTTCCTCAACGAGGCGTTCGCCTAAAATCGTCGTCAGGCCTTCGCGCGGGCGCGCGGAGGCCGCATCCCTTTTCAATTCGCGTGATCGCAGAAACTATCGGAGCCTGAAACCCATGGCCGACATCCTCACCCCCACTCTTGGCGAATCCGTAGCGGAAGGCGCCATCGCTAAATGGACCAAAAAGTCCGGCGACACGGTCAAAAAAGACGAAATCCTGATCGAGATCGAAACCGACAAGGTGTCGCTCGAAGTCGCCGCCCCGGCGGACGGCGTGCTGCAAATTCTGGTCGGTGAAGGCGAAACCGTCACGCCGGGCACGGTTCTCGGCACGGTCAGCGGCGCAGGCGCGGCTGCGGCCCCCAAAGCCGAGGCCCCCAAGGCCGCCGAAGCCCCCAAAGCCGCCCCTGCCGCCGCCGCGTCGCTGATCGAGGTCAAGACGCCGGTCATGGGCGAATCGGTCGCCGAAGGCGCGATCGGAACCTGGACGAAAAAGGCGGGCGACTCGGTCAAGAAGGACGAGGTGCTGGTCGAGATCGAAACCGACAAGGTCGCGGTCGAAGTCTCCGCGCCCGCCGACGGCGTGCTGGCTGAAATCCTGGCTCCCAACGGCGCCACGGTCACGCCGGGTCAGGTGATCGCGAAAATCTCCACCGACGGCAAGGTCGCCGCCGCGCCTGCGCCTGCCGCCGCTCCGGCTGTCGCTTCGACGGAAAAGCCCGCCACCTCTGGTGGCAATACGTCATTGTCGCCCGCCGTGCAGCGCATCGTCTCCGAAACCGGTCTCGACCCGAACGGCGTCGCAGGCACCGGCAAGGATGGCCGCATCACCAAGGGCGACGCCCTGGCGGCTCTGGCTTCGG
>DATMTF010000256.1:0-7198 GCA_035565015.1 Asticcacaulis sp.
ATCCACCGGACGGCAAGGGCAAAATGCAGGCCATGAGCTACATGGCTTTCAGCTTGTTGAGCAAATCCACCACGCGACGGCAATCGCCGCCCAGATCTCTTGGATTATCACGGCCTACGGAACGTATATCGACGCCGTCAGGATCGATACGGAAGATTATATCGGATTTGAAACCATAAAAATTGTCCTGATACACCGCCTCGACCCGCCACGGCGCGGTGCCGAAGACCGTATAGCGCTTATCTGCGCTGAGCATTTGCGCGATCTGCTCAGCGGTTGGAACCCTGCCCTTATAGGTCTGCGCCTGCGGGCAGGTCTCCGCATTGATGGCCGCGACCGTTTTTCCGCCCCATGCGACGGATTCATTGTGCGGCACGCGCGGATTGTCGGGCGCGGGCAAGGCGTCCGCCCCCCGGTCTGCGACCAGAGCGTCAGACAGGCTGACCGGACGGTCCCAGTTGGTGGCGACGTCATAGATCGGCGGATACATCTTCAACGCCTTGTCGTAAGCGGCGTAGCCCCCAAGCACGCCGCCGGAAATGAGAACCGCCGCCAGGGCCCAGGGACCGTAGCGAAGCGGCGCCATGAAAAGAGAAACCAGTAAGGACAGGCCTGCAAACGCCAGGGTCGCCATCGCCAGTTTCGGTCCGAGGTCGAGCGTAAGCGTCAAAAAGCCGAGGGTGTAGTTGAGCGCCCGAATATGGGTGGCCATCATGACCAGCAGCAAAAACAAAGGCGTTGCGACAGAAGCGGCAAAAGCGATTAAGGCCAAAGGCGGGCCTTTGCGCGGTTTGACCTTATGATGCTCTTCACCCTGTTGAGTCACGATTCACGCCTCCCTGTTTCATTCCGCCCGCACAGGCCATTATCTGGCAATTATCTGGCGACCGAAGTCACGCCGATACTTTTAATGCGCGAACCTGTCATAGCCGCGCCCGCCGATAATGTGGCCATTATGGCGCAAAAACCCGGCCATTTCATGGCTTCAGCCGGTCTCAACGCGCCAGCCAAGCTTGTCGGGGTCGACCTCCTGCTGCGCTGCGGCGACATCGCCCGTAGCGTCCGAAACGTCCTTGACGCGCGACTCGACCCGGAGACGGCGCAGATCGCCAGGCGCCGTCAGCCAGACGCCGTCGAATGGCGCATGACAGGCCGTCGCCAGACGCCCGGCCTTGTCGCGCCAGGCGGATTCGCGGAAAGTGGCGTCAAGAATGACCGCCTGCCCGGCGCATAAAGCCGCTTCAGCCAAATCGAGCATCTGTGCATAAACACGATTATTCTCATCGCTTGTGTAGGCTTCGCGCGGCAAGGGTTCATATTCCGGGCAGGCCCATAAACGCTTGCGAATTTCGTCGCTGCGCAGAATCACGGCGCCGGGCGGACGCCCCATCGCCGGGGCTACCCGACGCGCGCGCGTGCTTTTACCGGAACCCGACAAACCGCCGATCGCCGTCAGTCGCGCGGGCGCCAGGTCGAGGAAGCGATGCGCGGCCTCCAGATACAGACGCGCCTTGTCCATGCCGTAATGCGCTTCGCCGCCATAATTGGCGTTGACATGGCAGCGCACGCCGGCGCGCACCGACATATAGAGCGGCAACAGCTCCAGGCCGGCGTAAAGACCGCGCGCATCGTCCTCCAGACGCGCCGCCTGCTCCAGCCAGGCGTTGAGGATACGGTTGGCGGCGGCGTCGTGTCCCCTCACCCACAGATCCATCAGCAGAAACGCCAGATCGTACAGCACGTCGATCTGGCTCAGGCGCTCGTTGAACTCGATGCAGTCGAACAGAACCGGCTTGTCGTTTTCGATCAGGATATTGCCGAGATGCAGATCGCCATGGCAATGCCGCACATGTCCATCATCAAAGCGTTTCAGCACAGTGTCGCGCACCGCATCATAGGCCGCCCGTATGGCGGCGTCATAGGCGTCAACCGCTTCTGCGCCGAGCTGATCGCGGAATACGGCGATGTTGCGGCTGTTTGAATCGATGACATATTTGATGTTGTTGGCGTGTTCGGCGTCACGGCACACTTCCGATCCGGCATGAAACCGCGCGACCAGCCGCCCCAGTTCGTGCATCAGATCGAGATCGGGCGTCCAGCCGGGCGTCTCGGCGCTCTGTTCGCCAAGCACGCCGGAGGTGTCGAAACGGCGCATGACCAGCACGCTCTCGTCGCCGATCTCCTCAACGCCGAGATAGATGTCGGCGGCCATGCGCTGATTGTAGCGCAGTTCGCGCAACAGGGCGGCGCGGCGCTTTTCCGCCGAGGTGAAGTCAAGGAAGCCGTAATCGACGCTTTTCTTGATCTTGTAGGCGCGATTGCCCTTGAGCACCACGGTGGCGCACGAGGTTTCGATCACCTGATCGGCGCCTTCCTTGAGGTGGTATAAGACCTGACTGAGTGACACGACGGTTTCCTTCGA
This sequence comes from Asticcacaulis sp., assembly GCA_035565015.1. Taxonomy (GTDB): domain Bacteria; phylum Pseudomonadota; class Alphaproteobacteria; order Caulobacterales; family Caulobacteraceae; genus Asticcacaulis. The sequence goes on from DATMTF010000256.1 coordinate 2,423, forward strand.
TACGGCCTCATGCCGCCTAAAGCCATTCCACCGCTTTGGCAAGTTTAAGGATAGAGCCGTCCGCGGGTCCAGTTGTCTCCCGGCGCAGCGCGGTCGAACGTGACGCGCTCATGCAGACGAAACGGCTTGTCGCGCCAGAACTCGATATGCAGCGGCGCGATGCGGAAGCCGGTCCAGTACGGCGGTCGCTCCACCTTGCCGAGACCGAACTTCAGGCCATATTCGGCGACGCGCTTTTCCAGCGCGAACCGATCCGGCAGGGGCCGCGACTGCTCCGAGGCCCAGGCGCCGATCTGGCTCTGGCGCGCGCGGCTGGCGAAATAGGCGTCCGCCTCGGCGTCGGAGACAAGACTGGCCAGACCACGCACACGCACCTGACGGCGCAGCGATTTCCAGTGAAACAGAAGCGCCGCTTTTTTCGCCGTCAGCAATTGCCGCCCCTTGGCGCTCTCGGTGTTGGTGTAAAACACGAAACCGTCCGAGTCGAAATCCTTGAGCAGCACCATGCGCACATCGGGCAGGCCATCCTCATCGACCGTGGCCACCGCCATGGCGTTGGGGTCGTTCGGCTCCTTGGCCGCCGCATCCTTCAGCCAGGCGCCAAATAGGCTGAAGGGCTCGGCGGCGTCAATCTCGCCCTCATGCGCGGCGTGGACGGCGGCGTAATCGTCGGCGGTGGGGCTATGGGGAATCAGAGGCGACTGCGACATGCTTAAGATTTTGCAAACCATCTTCGGGGCAAGGTGAGGCGAACGGCTGAACGCCGTAGGTTCGTTCCGAACATGGACGCCAGACAGAAGAAACTCAAGATGGCCGCGCCGAATTCCGACAATGACCAAATGCCGCGTTCTGAGGCCCTGCAAACCTTGGGACTAAGCGTTGACGCCGACGCCGAAGCGGTGCGCGCCGCCTTTCGCGCCCGCGTTCGTCTGGCCGATCCGGCGCGGCATGGCGGCTGCGACGCGCGGCTGCGACGGCTGCTTCTGGCGCGGGATCTGCTGACCCAGCCTGTAAAGACATTGGCGCAACCTTATCTCAACTCGTCTCTTTCTAATCATAGCTTCGAGTTACGCATCAGCCTCGATGTCGCGCTGATGGGCGGAGACGCTCTGCTGCAAGCGCCTGTGCGCCCCGATGCGCCTGCAGGCCTGGTCTCGATGCGCCAGCAATGGGTGCAGGCGCCGCGCGGGCTGCGCGATGGCGAATGTGTGCGGCTGCCGACGCGTGAAGGCGACTGGGTGACGGTGCGGGTCAGCATCGACACGCCGCCCGACCGGCGCGTCTGGGGAGACGATATATGGATGACCGCCAGTCTTCCGCCGCATGTATTGCGCTTTGGCGGCAGGACTCAGATCGACACGCCGTATGGCGTGAAAACCTTGCGTCTGACCGAAGGCGCGCAGGACGGCGCCAGTCTGCGCCTGAAAGGCCTCGGCCTGCCCGCCACGGCCACGGCGCCGGCTGGCGATCTTATCGTGCGGCTGCAAGCTGACCGCAACGCCGCCCCGGCTGCGCCCTGCATGCTGACGGCCTTTCGGGAAAGGTGGGCTTCGTGACCACGTTCAGTTCATCGCTCGGCGCCCGCGACAACGCCTTCGGGCAGCCCATTGGCAAGGCGCTGCCCGATTGGACGCCGCGCGCCCGGTTGCCGGACATGGCGCTGATGGGGCAGGTTTGCCGCGTCCTGCCTTATGATCCGACTTATGCGCCGGACCTGCACCGGTCGATGACGCGCGATGACGGTCGCATGTGGGCCTATCTGCCCTATGGCCCGTTCGCGACGGCGGACGATCTCGCCGCCAGCATTCAGGATTATCAGAAGAACCGCGATTTCCAGACCTTTGTTATCATAACGGATGAAGGCGCCTTGGGTTACGCCAGCTTTATGCGCTATGATCTGACCCATGGTTCGGTTGAGGTCGGCGGGGTGACCTTTTCGCCCTCGCTTCAGCGATCGCGCGCTGCGACCGAAGCCATGTACCTGATGATGCGCCACGCCTTCGACCATGGCTACCGCCGCTATGAATGGAAGTGCGACCAGCTTAACGCGCCGTCGATGCAAGCGGCGCAGCGGCTCGGCTTTCAGTTCGAGGGCGTGTTCCGCAATGCGGCGGTGACGCGGGGACGGCGCCGCGACACGGCTTGGTTTTCCGTCATTATCGAGGACTGGCCGCAGACACGAATGCGGCTGGAAACGTGGCTAGATCCGGCCAATTTCGACGCCTCAGGAGGACAGAAGACGCCTTTGAGCGCTATTCCGCTGGCGCTTTAAGCGCGCGTCCGTCCACGAGCAGCGGCGTTTCGGCGTCCAGCAGCCCGTTTTCGCGCGCCACCAGCGTCGCGCAAACAAGCTGGCTGGTCACATTGGTGCAGGTGCGCATCATGTCGAGGATACGGTCGATCGCCGCCAGCAGGGCCAGCCCTTCCAGCGGCAGCCCCGCCGCCGACAGGGTCACGGTCAGCATCACGGTCGCCACCCCCGGCACGCCCGCCGTCGCCAGCGAACCGAGGATCGAGGACAGGGCGATGATGACATAATGGGTCGGCGTCAGATGAACGCCGAAATAGTTGGCGGTGAAGATGGCCGAAATCGCCGGATAGATACCGCCGCAGCCATCCATCTTCATATTGGCCCCAAGCGGCAGAGCGAACCCGGCATAGGCCTTGCGGATTTTCAGGTTATCGACCGCAACCTGCAAAGACACAGGCAAGGTTCCAATCGAAGAACAGGTGAAAAAGGCGGTTTGCTGGGCGGTGAAAATGCCCTTGTAGAAACCGCTGACGCGCAGGCCGTGCAGTTTGAGCAGGATGGGATAGACAACCAGCAGCAGGATCAGACAGCCCGCATAGACCAGAACGATGTATGGAATGAGCGGTTTGAGGCTCTCCAGTCCATAGGAGGCCACCACCGAGCCGATCAGGCCGAACACGCCCAGCGGCGTCAGTTGAATGATCCAGCGCGTCAGCTTGAACATGACCTGCGAGCCCTGCTCGATCAGTTGCGACAGTTCGCGCACGCGATTGCCGAGCGCGCCCAGCGCCGCCCCGACCAGAATGGCGAACAGGACGATACTCAGCACCTGACCTTCGGCAAAGCTTTTGAAGATATTGGACGGCACGATGCCAGTCAGCACCTCGACCGGCCCCGGTACGGCCTTGACCGCAGAGGGATCGAGCGGCAGATGGCCGACGCCAAGTCCTGGCTGGAAGATCGTCCCCAGGGTCAGGCCCACGGATGTGGCTATGGCCGAGGTCAGCATGAACCAGACAATGGTATAGGCGCCAAGCCGCACCGCGCGGCCGCCCGCCCCTTGCTCGTGATCGCCTTCCTGATGGCCCAGCCGCGCCACCGAGGCGGCGATGGTGAAAAAGACCAGCGGCGCGACCAGCATCTTGATCGCCTTGATAAAGGTGTCGCCGATCGGATCGAAGACCGGCAGGGCCGCCTTACCGAAGATCAGCGCCCCGATCACGCCCGCCGCAAAGGCGATGACGGTTTTCAGCCAGAACGGGATTTTAGCCAGGAATTTCATGATGCTGTTTCTCGCGCAACCATTGCCGGACATATGAGCGCGTCCGGTGCGCTTTGCACACTAAAAAATTTGCGGTCAGGCTTAAACGCGGCTAAAGCCAAGACAAATTTCGGACTTGAACGCTATGTCGCACAACACCTTCGGTCATCTGTTCCGCGTCACCACCTGGGGCGAAAGCCACGGCCCGGCGCTCGGCTGCGTGATCGACGGCTGCCCGCCGGGCGTGGCCTTGTCCGAGGATGACATCCAATGGGCGATGGACCGGCGCAAGCCCGGCGGCTCGCGCTTCGTCACCCAGCGTCAGGAAGCCGATGCGGTGAAGATTCTGTCCGGCGTGTTCGAGAGCGTCACCACCGGCACGCCGATCTCGATCCTGATCGAAAACACCGACCAGCGCTCCAAGGATTATGGCGAAATCGCACGTCAGTTCCGCCCCGGCCACGCCGACTACACCTATTTCGCCAAGTACGGCGTGCGCGATTATCGCGGCGGCGGGCGCTCCTCGGCGCGCGAAACGGCGGCGCGCGTGGCGGCGGGCGCGGTGGCGCTGAAGGTGCTGAAAACGCTGGTTGGCGACATTCAGGTGCGCGGCGCTCTGGTGCAGTTGGGCGCGCACAGGGTGGACCGTTCACGCTGGGACTGGGCGCGGGTCGAGGACAACGCCTTCTTCTGTCCTGATCCGGGCAGCGTCGCGGGCTGGGAGGATTATCTCGACGGCGTGCGCAAGGCGGGATCGTCCATCGGCGCTGTGGTCGAGGTGCAGGCCGAGGGCGTCCCCCCCGGCTGGGGCGCGCCCATTTATGGCAAGCTCGATTCCGAACTGGCCTCGGCCCTGATGAGCATCAATGCGGTCAAGGGGGTGGAGATCGGCGAAGGCTTCGGGGCGGCGGAGTTGTCGGGCGAGGAGAATGCCGACGAAATGCGCATGATCGACGGTCAGCCGGTGTTCCTGAGCAATCATGCAGGCGGGATTCTGGGCGGCATTTCGACGGGGCAGACTGTGGTGGCGCGGCTGGCGCTGAAACCGACCTCGTCCATCCTGACACCACGGAAAAGCATCGACGTCGAAGGGCATGAGGTCGAACTGCGCACCAAGGGCCGCCATGATCCTTGCGTTGGCATCCGCGCCGTGCCGGTGGCGGAGGCGATGATGAGTTGCGTGCTGCTGGACGCCTTCCTGCGCCATCGCGGGCAGGTCGGCGCTTAAATAGTTATGGGGCGTGGGGGCGATTGCCCCCACATC
>DATMTF010000257.1:0-8987 GCA_035565015.1 Asticcacaulis sp.
CGGACTATGTCCCGGATGAGATTGACCGCAAGATTCTGCGGCTCCTGCGCGAAGACGCGCACCTGACCACGCAGGAGGTCGCCGACAGGGTCGGCCTGTCGCAGACCCCGTGCTGGTCGCGCATTAAACGGCTGGAGGAGACGGGCGTCATTACCGGCTATGTCGCCCTGCTCGACGCCGATAAGATCGGACGGCCTCTAAGCGTCATTGTCGAGGTCAATCTCGACCAGCACGACGACGACAAGATCGAAGCCTTCGCGCGCCATCTGGCCGCCCTGCCGGAGGTCACCGACGCCTGGCTGACCACGGGCGAATACGATTATGTGATCATCGCGGCGGTGGAGGACACCGAGGATTACGAAAACTTCCTGCGCAAGCGGCTGCTGAAATTTCCCGGCATCCGCCACGCGCGCTCGACCTTCTGCCTGCGCCGCCTGAAGCGCGACGCCTCGCCGAGCGTGTGACTTCGCGCATTGCTTTTTTACGGTATCATCGCGCAGCTTTCAGCAATCGGCCTTCTCTCCATCGGAAGTTAAAGCCCGGAAAGACCATGCCATGTCCCTGCGCCCTCTCCTGCCCCTGCTCGCCCTGATCCCGTTAAGCGCCTGCGCCTCCCTCCCGTGGAGCGGCGAGGCGCGCGTCGCCCGCGACCTCGGCGGCGACTGGCGGCTGGCCGCCACGCCCGATGCGGCGCCCGCCGATCCGGCCAAATATGAACTCAGCTTCCTGCCGAAAGGCCGCGCGGCCTTCCGGCTCGACTGCAACCGCGCCAACGGCATTTGGGAAGCCAAGCCGTTACCGGCGGGCGGCGGCGCGCTGACCTTCGGCCCGCTGGCCATGACGCGCGCCATGTGCGGCCAAGACTCGCTGGACACAAGCATCGCCCGCGACATGGCCGATGTCGTCTCCTACCGCATCGACGGCGATATGCTGATCCTGAACCTCAGGGACGGCGGCGCCTATCGCTGGACGCGCGCGACTAGCCCCTAGCCACCGTCTCCAACGCCAGCGCATGCAGCGGGCCGCTCAGCAGATCGGCCAGCGCCTTGTTGACCAACTGGTGCTGACGCACACGCGGCAGGCCGTCAAAGGCCCCAGACACGATGCGCGCCCGGTAATGGTCGCCATCGCCAGCCAGATCGGTGATCGTCACCTCGGCGTCGGGAAAGGCCGCTTCGATGCGGGCCTGCAATTCGCTCTGCGCAATCGCCATCTCGGATCTCCTGAAAACCAGCGCCGGAGTAACGTCTTTTGCCGCCGCCCGCCAATAAAAAGTTTGCAACCCCGCGACGGATCATTGCGTATAGATCAGCATCCATCGAATGAGGTCGTCATGCTCCGCCGCCTGCTGATCATCGCCGCCGCCACGCTTCTCCTGCCCGTCGGCGCCCGCGCTGCGGACGTCAGCGTGGCCGTCGCCGCCAACTTCACCGAACCGGCGAAGGACATCGCCGCCGCCTTCGAGCAGAAGACCGGTCATCACGTCGCGCTGAGTTTCGGCTCGTCCGGCGCCTTCCTGAGCCAGATCGAACAGGGCGCGCCGTTCGAGGTCTTTCTCTCCGCCGATGCGGAACGCCCGCAAAAGCTGGAGGCCGACGGCTTCGCGGTTAAGGGAACGCGCTTCACCTACGCCAAAGGCGCGCTCGTCCTGTGGAGCGCCACGCCCGGCTATGTCGACGCCAAGGGGACAATGCTGAAAAGCGTCGCCTATCAGCATCTGGCCATCGCCGATCCCGCCGCTGCCCCCTATGGTCGGGCCGCCGTCGAGACGCTGAACAGCTTCGGCCTCTACGCCGCCGTCGCGCCGAAAATCGTCAAGGGCTCGTCGATCGGCCAGACCTACGGCTTTGTCAAAAGCGGGGCCGCCGAACTCGGTTTCGTCGCCCTGTCGCAGGTCGTCAAGGAACAGGGCGGCTCGATGTGGCGCGTGCCGGCCAGCGCCTATAGGCCGATCCTGCAAGACGCCGTGCTGCTCAAACCCGGCGCAAACGATCCCGCCGCGAAAGCGTGGCTCGCCTTCCTGAAATCCCCTCAGGCGCGCCAGATCATCGCGTCCTATGGCTACAGCGTAAAATGAACGAAGCCCTGACCACGCTGAAGCTAAGCCTTGCCCTGGCGGCGGCGACAAGCCTCTGCCTGCTTATTCTCGCCACGCCTCTGGCCTGGTGGCTGGCGCGCGGCAAGGGTTGGGCGCATGATATTGTCACCGCGCTGGTCGCCCTGCCCATCGTGCTGCCGCCCACCGTACTGGGCTTTTACCTGCTGGTGGCGATGGGGCCGAACAGCCCGCTCCTCTGGCTGCTCAGACCCTTCGGCGTCCATACACTCGCCTTTTCCTTTACCGGCCTGCTGATCGGCTCGGTCTTCTATTCCCTGCCCTTCGCCGTGCAGCCGATCCGCAACGCCTTTGCAAGCCTGGGCCCGCGCCCGCTGGAGGTCGCCGCCACCTTAGGCGCCGGACCGCTCGACAGCTTTTTCAATGTCGCCCTGCCGCTGGCGCGCAAAGGCCTGCTGACCGCCTTCGTGCTGACCTTTGCGCACACGGTCGGCGAGTTCGGCGTGGTGCTGATGATCGGCGGCGCCATTCCCGGCAAGACCGAAACCATCTCGATCCGCATCTGGCAACTGGTCGAACAGCTCGACTGGCCGCAGGCGCACCTGCTCGCGGGCGGGCTACTGGTCTTTTCGTTTGCCGTCCTGCTTGTATTGCTGCGTCTCGACCGGCGGTTGGAGTTCGCCGCATGATCGAGGTCGCGCTTAAGGGTCCATATATCGACGCCGCCTTCGCCATCCCGGCCTCCGGCGTCACCGCCCTGTGGGGGCCGTCCGGCGCGGGCAAGACGACCCTGTTGCGCGCCATAGCTGGCCTGACGCGGCTCGAAGGCCATGTCCGCCTCGGCGGCGCGGTCTGGCAGGACGGCGCGCAGTTTCTGCCCGTGCATAAGCGCCGCCTCGGCTATGTGTTTCAGGAGCCGTCCCTGCTCGCGCACCTCAGCGTGCGCGGCAATCTCGATTTCGCCCACAGACGCAATATTGGGCGCAATGGCGGGCGCAGCGTGGATCGCGACGGCTGGATCGAGCGGTTGAAACTCGCCCCGTTGCTGGGGCGACGCGTCGAAACCCTGTCCGGCGGCGAACGCCAGCGCGTCGCCCTGTGCCGCACCCTCCTGAGCGCGCCCGACCTGCTGCTGATGGACGAGCCGCTCTCCAGCCTCGATCACGAAGCGCGCAGCCAGATCGTGCCGATGATCGCCGACCTGACCCGCGACGCGGGCGTTCCGGTCCTCTATGTCAGCCACGACGCCTATGAGGTCGAACGTCTGGCCGACCGGACCTTGCGCATCAGCCATGGACGCATTCTCGACGCCCCCGAACCCACGCCGCCCTCGCTTGACAGCCTCGACGACGCCAAGGTGCGCCAACTGGCCGTGGCCGCGCTCAAGGCGGGGATCAGGGTTTAGGCATGACAAGGATTAAGTAAGTCAGAAGGCTTTATCCACAGATCAGCACAGATTTCATGATGGCGTCACGCTACCGCTATCTTTGGAGTCAGCCGTTTTGATGGGAGCGCGAAGCGCCTTTCTTAAAAACGGCGAACAGCGTCGATAGCGGTAGCGTGCAATTATCCGGAATATCTGGCTTATCTGTGGATGACCTCTTGCGGCGTCTGCCGCCTCCACGCATCCTGGAGGCTGGCCTACACATAGACGCAGATGAAACCTTACTTACCCACCGGCGCGATCCGCCAGATCCGCCCGCCCGCATCGTCGGAGACATAGAGCGCGCCGTCCGGGCCGACCGCTGCGCCGACCGGGCGGCCATTGACCGTGTGATCGTCCACGATCAGCCCGGTCATGAAGTCCAGATAGCTTTTCGACGGCTGGCCGTTCTCAAACTTCACCCGCACGATCTTCGAGCCGGTGCGCTGCGCCCGGTTCCAGGAGCCGTGCAGGGCGATAAAGGCGTCGCCCGTATAGTCCGCCGGGAAGTTGGCCGCGCCCCCCGGCGCCGGCTGATAAAAGACCAGCCCCAGCGGCGCAGAATGCGAGGCGAACAGCACATCCGGCAGACTGATATGCCCCTTGAGGTCGGCGCGCTCGCCCTTATGGCGCGGATCCTGATGGTCGCCCAGATACCACCACGGCCAGCCATAGAACTGCCCATCCTGCACGCGCGTAAAATAGTCCGGCACGAGATTGTCGCCCAGAGCGTCGCGTTCATTGACCGTGCAGTAGAGATCGTCCGTCCCCGGTCGCCTGACCAGACTGACGCAGTTACGGATGCCGGTCGCGACCACATGCCGGTCGCCGCCGTCCGGCGTAAAGCGCAACACCATCGCCCGGCCCGCCTCGCTGCCCCACGCCTCGCCCAGGGCATGCGACGCGGCCCAGCCCTGTGGTGCATCGCCCATATTCTCCGCGACATTGCTGCCCGACCCGACCGAGACGTACATGTAGCGCCCGTCTTTTGAGAAGGCGATGTCGCGCGTCGTATGCCCGCCGCCCCGGCTCAGATTCGCCACCACGGTCTGCGCCGCGCCGCCGCCAATGGGGACGCGCACAACCGAATCGACATTGGCGATATAGACGAATTGCGGCTTGTCCTGCGGATAGAAGGCGATCCCGAACGGCTGGTTGAGGCCCGTCGCGAAGGTTTGCGGCGTCGCCGCCGGATGGCCATCCCAATTGCGCCAGACGATCACCTTGCCTTCACCCGACAGCACGCCATAGAGGTCGCCGTTCGGCCCGGCGCGCAACAAACGCGGCCCGTCCAGCCCGTCGGCGAACACCGACACCGCAAAGCCCGCCGGAACCACGGGCAGCTTGCCCGCCGCGGGGGCCACATAGCGCGCCGAATTGCCCGCCGACTGCGTGGCGTAAGGCGCGGGCAGGTCCGCCACGCTGACCTCATGGACCACGCCCGGCGCATCCTTATGCCAGTCCAGCCGCGCGCTCAGGTCCGAAGCCGCGCTTTTCGTCTTCATGACCTGCTTAGGCTTGGCTCCACCGCCGCCCAGACCGGCCAGATAGGCCACAATATTGCCGCGCGTCTTCGCATCCGCGACATTGACCGGCATGGCGGTTCCCGGCATCGCCTTTTGCGGATCGGCCAGAAACCGATCGAGCGACGCCTTCGTCCAGACCTGCCCCTTGGCGCCCGCGTTTTTCAGCGCCGCCGAATAGGAAAAGCCCGTCACGCCGCCAAGCTTGCGCCCGACCACGCCGAACAGGGGCGGCCCTTGAAACATCTGCTTCTGCGGGCTGGCGTCATGGCACAGCGAACAATTGGCCTCGAACGCGGCCTTGCCCGCCGCCACATCTTGCGCCTTCGCGCAGGCGGGCAGGATCAGCGCCGCCGCCAGCCCTATGAAAAGTCTGAAAGCCCCAGAAAGGGGCGCGGATCGGGACAGTTTCGCTTCCATGTTGCACGCTCGCTTTTTTTGAAGACGCCCGGAAAATCGCCAGCCCTGCCCATCAGGTCGAGGATAAGCTGGATATGCAGATGCGCAGGCCAGTCGCCATTGACCTCCGGCCCGCCCAGCCAGCCCAGTGTCTGGCCCGCCGAAAAGGCCTGCCCGACCTCAAGCCCTTCAAGGCTGTCGCGGCTCAAATGGCCATACAGGGTATAAAAAGTCAGTTCGCTTGTCGCCGCATGTTCGAGGATGATCGTCGGACCGTAATCCTGCGGCGCCGCATTGTCCTGAAACGAATGCACGATCCCGCCCAGCGGCGCATAAACCGGCGCGCCCCCGGCGGCGAAGATGTCGAGCCCCAGATGGATCGTGCGCGGCTCCTCCCCGCACGCGAACGCCGCCGCGCCGTAGATGGCGCGATCCTCGTCATAGCCGCCCACCGCCAGCCGCCCATCCCGCTGCACCACCGCATCGCCGGGCAGATCGCTGCGCCCCAGCGCCGCCATGCCCGCCGCATCGAGCGCGATCCGGTCATAATCGTCCAGCCCGTCCATGACGGAGACGCGCGGCGGCGCGGCCCTCAGCCAGTCCTGATAGAGATCGAACCTGTCCATACAGAACAGGTAACCCGATCCGACGCAGCTTTCCAGTGGCGTAAGGCGCGCGATTTTCGTAAACAGCGGCCATGCAGACCCTCACCTATGACGGCGATGAACCGATCCGGCTCAACAAATGGCTGGCGCAAAGCGGCGTCTGTTCGCGCCGCGAGGCCGATGCGCTGATCCTCGATGGCCGCGTGCAGGTCGATGGCGAGACGGTCACCGATGCGGGCCGCAAGCTGACGCGCGGACAAACGGTCAGTTTCACCGATGCGCAGGCGGTCGGCGCGAAAATGACCGTCATCTATAACAAGCCGGTCGGCATCGTGTCGGGTCAGCCGGAACCGGGCGAAACCCCCGCCGTGCGCATGATCCGCCGCGCCAATGTCTTCGGCCCGGCGGATGTCTATCCCGACCGCGACTCCAAACTCGCCCCCGTCGGGCGGCTCGACAAGGATTCGCACGGCCTGCTGATCCTGTCCGAAGACGGTGTTCTGGCCAAGGCGATCATCGGCCCGGACAGCGAGCTGGAAAAGGAATACCACGTCACGGTGCGCGGCCCGATCTTCGAGGAAAAGCTGAAATGGCTGCGCCACGGCCTCGAACTGGACGGCCGCAAGCTCAAGCCCGCCATCGTCACCCAGACCGGCCCGCAGTCCCTGACCTTCATCCTGAAAGAAGGCCGCAACCGCCAGATCCGCCGCATGTGCGACATGTGCGAACTGCGCGTCACGGACCTCATGCGCGTCCGCATCGGCCCCCTCCCCCTCGCCGACCTCCCCGAGGGCCAGTGGCGCCTGATGACGCCGGAGGAACGCGCCCGCCTGATCGCCCCATAAAAAACGGCCCCGACGGTTCGCACCATCGGGGCCGCTCAAATCCCAAAGGGGGCACATGGGGGAAAGATCGTTTCCCCCATGACCTTCCCCTATGCGTCTTCCTTCACGCGCTTCTTGCGGAAGCTGGGGTTCAGCTCCTTCTTGCGCAGGCGGATATTCTTCGGCGTCACTTCCACCAGCTCGTCGTCCTGGATGTAGGCGATGGCCTGTTCCAGCGTCAGGCGGCGCGGCGGGGTCAGGCGCACGGCCTCGTCCTTGCCCGAAGCGCGCACGTTGGTGAGCTGCTTGGCCTTCATCGGATTGACGTCCAGATCGTCCGAACGCGAATTTTCGCCGATAATCATGCCCATATAGGTCTTCTCGCCCGCGCCGACGAACATGGTGCCGCGCTCTTCGAGGTTCCACAGCGCATAGGCCGCCGTTTCCCCGTCCGAGTTCGACACCAGCACGCCCTTGCGCTGCTGCTCGATCAGGCCCTTATAGCCCTCATAGTGCGAGAAGACGCGGTTCAGCACGCCGGAGCCGCGCGTATCGGTCAGGAACTCGCCCTGATAGCCGATCAGCGAGCGCGACGGGCATTTCAGCGTGATGCGCGTCTTGCCCGCGCCCGACGGCCCCATATCCTTCAGCTCCGCCTTGCGCGCCGACAGCTTTTCGATCACCACGCCGGAATATTCGTCATCGACGTCGATCACCACGTCCTCGATCGGCTCCATGCGCTCGCCCGTTTCCTCGTCCTTCTGGAAGACGACGCGCGGACGCGAGATCGCCAGTTCGAAGCCTTCGCGGCGCATGTTTTCGATCAGCACGCCCAGTTGCAGTTCGCCGCGACCGGCGACCTCATAGGCGTCCTTTTCCGAGGTTTCGGTGACGCGGATCGCGACGTTCGACTCGGCTTCCTTTTGCAGGCGCGCGGCGATGACGCGGCTTTGCACCTTGTCGCCTTCGCGTCCGGCCAGCGGCGAGTCGTTCACGGATACCGTCATGGAGATGGTCGGCGGGTCGATCGGCTGCGCGGGCAGGGCCTCGCTCAGCTCCATCGCGCACAGCGTATCGGCCACGGTCGCCTTGGAAAGGCCCGCAATGGCGACGATGTCACCGGCTTCGGCGCCCTCATCGACCGGCTGGCGCTTCAGACCGCGGAAGGCCAGAACCTTGGTGATGCGCCCGCGCTCGATTTCGTTGCCGTTGCGGTCCAGCGCCTTGATGGCCAGACCCGGCACGGCCTTGCCCGAAGCGATGCGTCCGGTCAGCAGGCGACCCAGGAACGGGTCGGATTCGATCAGCACGCTCAGCATCTGGAACGGTTCGTCGGTCTTGGCCTGCGCCTTGGGCGCCGGGACGTGATCGACGATCAGGTCGAACAAAGGCGCCAGGTTTTCGGACGGCGTATTCATGTCCATGGTCGCCCAACCATTCTTGCCCGACGCATAGATGTGCGGGAAGTCGAGCTGCTCTTCCGACGCGCCCATGACCGCGAACAGGTCGAAGGCCTCAAGGTGAACGCGGTCGGGATCGGCGTGCGGGCGGTCCACCTTGTTGATGCACAGGATCGGACGCAGGCCCAGCTTCAGCGCCTTGCCCAGCACGAACTTGGTCTGCGGCATGACGCCTTCCTCGGCGTCGATCAGGATCACGCAGCCATCCACCATGCCGAGGATGCGCTCGACCTCGCCGCCGAAGTCGGCGTGGCCCGGCGTGTCGATGATGTTGATGCGCGTCTCGCCCGCCTTGCCGTGCCACAACACCGAGGTGCATTTGGCCAGGATGGTGATGCCGCGCTCGCGCTCCTGATCGTTGGAGTCCATAGCGCGCTCGACCGTGGCTTCGTTGGCGCGGAAGACGCCCGACTGCGCCAGCAGCGCATCGACCAGCGTGGTCTTGCCGTGGTCAACGTGGGCGATAATGGCGATGTTACGCATATTCATGACGAAATGGCTCTTTTGCGTTGTCCCCCACCCCGCGTCCGGGATGAGAGATGAATGGTTCCGGTTCCCCCTCATCCCTCCCTGCGCAGCGGGGAGGCGGAACCGCAAAGCGGTGGGAGGGGCGTCTTCTTGTCTCCTCCTCCCCTGCTTGCGGGGGAGGTGTCAGCGAAGCTGACGGAGGGGGCGTCTTCTTTCTCATACCTCCCTG
>DATMTF010000258.1:0-18561 GCA_035565015.1 Asticcacaulis sp.
CACGACTGTCTAAGGTCGGCACAATGCGGCTGTGGCGGAATTGGTAGACGCACCAGGTTTAGGTTCTGGCGCCAAAAGCGTGGAGGTTCGAGTCCTCTCAGCCGCACCACCATCTCTCTTTCTTTATAGCCACGGCATTAAGGGCTCGAACGATCCTGTGCCGGTAGGCGTGGCCGCGAGCCGGAATTGACCTGGCGCAGCTCGCGAATTTCCTGCTCCAGCGCCTTGATCCGAGCCTCGTCACCGATACCCCCGCCGACACGTCAACACCAGGCGACGACGACGCAATTGGCTTGCCTTCTACTGAGTTTGCTCATCAATCGCGGAGACAAAAATATCGCTCTGCGCGCAGCCAAACCCGCTTCAATGCTGAACCTGACTTCCGCGCGCTTGAAGCGACACGCCAAAACGCCTAAATCCGAAAGCCTCTTGGAGTCGCGCCATTATGACCTTCACGCCCATCCTAGCCCCGTTTCCGCTATTGCGTCCGCGCCGTCTGCGTCAGAACGGCTGGATACGCGATCTGGTGGCCGAGAACCGCCTTTCCACCTCGGACCTGATCTGGCCGATCTTCGTGCATGACCGCGATATGGCGCGCGAGGCTATTGGCTCGCTCAAGGGCGTTGACCGTCTGAGCATCGCCGAGGCCGTCAACGAAGCGAAACTGGCCCGCGATCTCGGCATCCCCGTGCTGGCCCTGTTCCCGCACTTAAGCGAAAGCATCCGCACATCCGACGCCAGGGCCGCCATCGACCCGAACGGCCTGATCGCGCAAGTTTGCCGCGCCATCAAGGCCGAGGTTCCCGATATCGGCCTGCTGGTCGATATCGCGCTCGATCCCTATACCGATCACGGCCATGACGGGCTGATCATCGGGAATAAGATCGCCAACGACGCCACGGTCGAGATGCTGACGCAACAGGCGCTGGTGCTGACGCAGGCGGGCGCCGATATCTGCGCGCCGTCCGACATGATGGATGGACGTATACTTGCGATCCGCAAGGCATTGGAGGCCGCCGGTCATCAGGACACGATGATCATGTCGTACGCCGCAAAATACGCCTCCGCCTTCTACGGCCCTTACCGAGACGCCATCGGCGTCAAGGCGCTGAAAGGCGACAAGAAGACCTATCAGATGGATTCGGCCAATACGGATGAAGCCCTGCGCGAGGTCGCTATTGATTTGCAAGAGGGCGCCGACATGGTGATGGTCAAGCCCGGCCTGCCCTATCTCGACATCGTACAGCGCGTCTCGGATACGTTCCGCGTCCCCACCTTCGTCTATCAGGTCTCCGGCGAATACGCGATGATCAAGGCCGCCGTCGATGCGGGCTTCATGGACCACGACAAGGGGGTGCTGGAAACCCTGCTGGCCTTCAAACGCGCCGGGGCGTCCGGCATCCTGACCTATTTCGCGCGCCATGTGGCGGAACTTTTGAAAGCCTGATCCATGACCGATTCCGTTATCGCCAATCTGCGCCAGGCCTATGATCTGGGCGGCTATGTTCGCCTTGAAATCGAAGACGGCGGCCATGAAGGCTTCATTGTCGGCATGAGCGCGCAGTTCGTCCTGTTGCAAGCCATTTACGAATGGCAGGACTATGGCGCCATGGTCATCCCCATCGAACGCATCGAGGCGTGCGAAACCTCGGAGTTTCACGACGATCAGATGCGCATCCTCGACTTCAACAGCGTCAAACGCACCAAGCGCTTCGTCTGGGTGAAGCTGGGCGGCTATCCCGACCTGTTCCGCGCGCTCAAGGCCAAGGGCAGGTTCGTCGTGCTGACGCAGGACGACGAAGCCGATGTCGGCGAAATCGTCGAGGTGACGGCGGACGGCGTGGCGTTGAAAGCGGTCGATCCGGGCGGAAACTGGATCGAGGATGAGCTGGAATTCGCCTATGATGACATCAGCCTGATCCAGTTCGATGACAATTACAGCCGCGTCCTGCAACGTTATGTCGCGCGGGCCGCGGCGCTGAATTAACCGGTTTGGGGCTGACAAGGCGGCAGGCGGCGCCTACCTTAAAGACCTCACAAAGGAGGTTCTCATGAAGACGCTCGCTCTCATGCTCGCCCTGTTGGCCACGCCCGCCGCCGCGCAGATTACGGCGGAAAAGCTGCCGCCCGCGCAACCCTCCACGCCGCCGCCGCCGCAAACCTGGGTGCAGTGCAGCTATTTCGACTTCAACCGCGACCAGTCGTACGAGTCCAACGTCTTCAAGGTTGACGCCAACCTGAAACCCGACGGCCCGAACCTCGCCATCTTCGCCGAAGGCTTCGAACAGGCGATCCACGACCAGTTCAAGGTTCCGGTCGATACGCGCCACGTCGAATGCGATACGGTCGGCGACTGGCGGGTTCAGACCGAGTTGCAGCGGCAGAAGGACATTCAGTCCGATAAGATCACCCTGACGCCCGACGATCATCGCGTCGCCTGGCCTGCATTATAAGCGCGGCTCAATCCTTAGCCGGCAAAGTGGACGACCACCCGCAGGCCGGAGCGCCCGTCGCTGCGGTTATCCAGCGATATGCGCGCCGATAGTCGCGACGCAGCTTCCTGCGCTATGGCCAGGCCCAGCCCCGCGCCGGACTCGGTGTTGCCGGGCGCGCGCCAGAAACGCTCAAAGGCGTGCGCGCGTTCGTTTTCGCTTATACCCGGTCCGGTGTCGCTGATGACCAGCACACCCTTGGCCAATTCTATCAGCGCCTCGCCGCCGTCCGGCGCATATTTGACGGCATTGTCGATCAGGTTCGCCAATAAAGGATGCAGCAGCGCCTCCGGGCCGGACGTCGCATCCGCGCCATCCATTTCAACGACGATCTCAACCTGACGACGCGCCGCCACTGGGGCTATGTCGGCGATCACGGAGGACAGAACCTCCTTCACAGGTACGGCGGTCAGGCCGATGGCGCCGGAAGCCTCGACCTGCGCCAGCGCGAGAAGCTGATCGACCATGCCCGACACGCGCTGCGTGGAGGCGCGGACACCCGCCAGGCGTGTCTGCAATTCCTCCGGGCTCTGACTGCGCGCCGCCAGTTGCGCTTCGATGCTGAGCCCGGCCAGCGGGGTGCGTAACTGATGCGCAGCCATGTCGATAAAACGGCGCTCGCGTCCGACTGCGCCCTCAATGCGATCGAACAGACGATTCAGCGTCTCGATCAGCGGATGCAACTCGCTGGCCCAGTCCTCGGTCCGGGGGCGCAGAAAAGGCGGGCGATCCTTCTGTTTGGCCAGGGCGTCGCTGAACTGGTAGAGATGGCTGAGGCTGACCCGCATGCCGCGCAGCAGGACAAGAACCAACAGGACCGCGATAAGCAGAAACGGCGCGATCATTTCCAGAGCCATGCGCATGACAATGCGGCTGCGCGCCCCCAGCGGCTCTCCGACCTGCACCACCGGACCGTTGCGCGGCGCGGCGTGGGTGTAATAACGCCACGTCACGCCGTGGTCGCGAACCTCCTGAAACCGGTCATAGGCCACCGGGGCTGGCGCTGACAGGGCTGGCCCCGCGCGCGACGCCCAGCACGTCTTGCCGCCGTACCAGACGCGGAACATGCGCCAGCGCGCATAGTCAATAAAGGCGCGCCGGTCTTCGTCGGAGAGGAGCGGCAGATTGCACGAGGGCGGTCTGGGCGGCGTTACGGCGCGCTGCGCCGACAGTTCATCCGCCATCAGGCTGACCAGCATCGCGCCGCCCATACGCAACTGAGAATCAAAGCCGCGATTGACCAGAGACGACAGCGTCGTCACCGCGACAGCGCCAATCAGCATCATGCCCAGAATGACGACGATCACCGCTCGCAGGAAGACGGATCTGGTCAGGGATCGCGCGCGGCGCGGCGTCGCCGGTCTCATCGCCGGACCATATAGCCAAGACCGCGCGCCGTCAGAATGACTTCGGCCCCCAGTTTCTTACGCAGGCCATAGACCGCCGTTTCGATCGTGTTGCTCTCGATATCGGCGGCGTCCTCATAGACGGCGTATTCGATGTCGGGCTTAGACACCCAGCGACCGATCCGGCTCGTCAACAACGACAGGACGCGGAACTCTCTCTGGGTCAACAGGATGGCGCGCCCGCCGGCGCGCACGACCTGACCATTGAGGTCGAGTTCATAAGGACCAAATTGCGCGAGGTCCGCCGCCATGCCCCGCGCCCGGCGCAGCAGAGCGCGCGTTCTGGCCGTCACTTCGTCGAGATCATAGGGTTTGGTGACATAGTCGTCGGCGCCGGAATTCAGGCCTTCCAGACGCATTTCTCTCTGCGCCGCCGCTGTGACGATCATGACCGGAACGCTTTGCCCGTCGCGCCGCAGGGTCTTGAGAAATTTCAAGCCGTCGCCATCCGGCAGGCCCAGATCGAGAAGGATGGCCGCCGGCTGATGACGACGGCTCAACGCAGCTTCTGCGGAGTCCAGCCGACTGGCCAGTTCGACGCTGTAGCCAGCCTTCTGCAATCCCGTTTTCAGTCCCTCGCCCAGAATGGGATCGTCTTCAATCACCAGCAATCTTGTCGTCACGTCATGCGCCCCGTCACCGCACTTAACAACCGGAGGCTGCAATCAGTTTCACATCAGCAATGTGACTTAGTGTGCCGCCGGATTCTACCAAACATACAGGTCAACCATGTCTTTTGTGCGTTTTCTGGCCACGGCGAAACGGATTCGCCAGAGCTTCGGCTTCGGAAAAATGCGTTTTTTCGTCATCAAATACTGGCAGATGTATCCATGGTCAGCGCGCTGGATCACGTACACCGAAGCCAATCATCTGCTCTACACCGGGCAGGAGCCGCCGATCGAAATGCTGCGGACCAAATTTACGCGCAGCTATTACAGCCGCAAACTGTCGCCGCGGCAGAAGTTGTCCCTGCTGGCCGGGCATTATGACAGCGAAGCCGCCATCATGCGCCCGGACCTGATCGCAAGTCTGATGCGCGGCGACATTATTCCACTGGCGCGTCTTAACGACAAGCAGGGCCATTCCTACAGTTTCAGCCTGCATCGGCATGAACGCTACCGGGCGGAAGGCGAGATCACCTTGTTCCTGAAGGCGGACAATGAAGATCTGGCCCTGGCTGCGCTGACCTTTCACCTCGGACATGCCGATGATGGCCGCCGCGTTCTCAGGATCGGCGGTCTGCAAGGTCCAGCCGCCGAGGACGCCAAGCAACGCATCATCGCCGCGACCCGCGCTCTGCATGGCTGGCGCCCCAAGGCCGCAAGCCTGTATGTGGCCGGGACGCTGGCGGAACTTTTTGGCGCCGAGACGCTGGAGACTATTCCAGACGCCTGGCATCCGCTGCGCAATGCACGTCACGCCTTCGTGGCCAATAATGAGCAGTTCTGGCTTGAAAACGAAGCCCAAGGTTTGGCCAGCGGTTATTTCGAAATGCCGACGCGGCGGCCAGAAACACGCGTCGCCGCCGACATACCCGCCAAGAAACGTAAGGACTGGCAGGCGCGACAAGCGCTCAAGGCCGCGCTCGACCAGCAGATCTCCGCAGCGCTGGCGCCGTTTCTGCTGACGCCGCCTTTGGCCGGGTCTCGGCAGGAAGCCGCCTGACCTGCATCAGGCCTTGCGCCGCGCCTCAAGCCGCGCATGCAGGCTGGAGGTGTCCCAGCGGGCGCCGCCCATGGCCTGCACTTCGGAATAGAACTGATCGACCAGCGCAGCTACGGCCAGATGGGCGCCGTTTTCGCGCGCCTCATCGAGCGCGATGCCTAAGTCCTTGCGCATCCAGTCGACCGCGAAGCCGAAATCGTAACGGTTCTCGCTCATCGTCTTCCAGCGGTTCGACATCTGCCACGAGCCCGCCGCGCCCGACGAGATGGCGTTGAAGACGAGATCGGCGTCCAGTCCCGCCGAACGGGCGAAGTGCAGCGCCTCCGCCACGCCCTGCACGGCGCCGGCGATGGCGATCTGGTTGCACATCTTGGCCGTCTGACCGGCGCCCGCTTCGCCCAGATGGGTGATGGACTTGGCATAGGGCGCAGTCAGCGCCTTCATGGCCTCGAACTGCGCCGCATCGCCGCCGACCATGACCGACAACTGGCCGTTCTCGGCGCCCGCCTGCCCGCCCGACACCGGCGCGTCGTAAAACACGACGCCCTTGTCGGCGCACAGGGCCGCCATTTCGCGCGCCAGTTTGGCCGAGGTCGTGGTGTGGTCGATGACCAGAGCGCCCGTCTTCAGGCGCGGCAGGGACGCCGTGATCGTCTCGCGCACATCGTCGTCGCGTCCGACGCACAGAAGCAGCGCATCGACGCCTTCGACAGCGTCGGCGATGTCCCGCGCCGCGGTTCCGCCGTGCTGCGCCGCCCAGGCTTCCGTCTTGGCGAAGGTGCGGTTATAGCCGGTCACGGTATGACCCGCCTTGATCAGATGCCGGGCCATCGGCGCGCCCATCACGCCAAGTCCCGCAAAACACAGTTTCATAACATCACTCCCGTATCGCCATAGCGCCCGCGAAAGAACAACAGGCCTGCGCGCTGCGGATCGCTGTCGAAGGCCAGCACCTGACCGATAATGACCAGATGGTCGCCGACCTCACGGCGTTCATAAAGCTCACAGTCCAGAAACGCCGCCGCATCCTTCAGTCGCAGAGGCTGTTCGGCCAGAGTCAGTCCCTCGTCCGGCGTTATGTGGGCGTTTTCGCGCGCGAACCGGCGCGACAGCGCGGCCTGTCCGGCGCCCAGCACATTGACGCCGAAGCGCGGCGCGTCGGCATAGACGTCGTAGCGGTGCGCCTTGAGATCGAGACACCACTGCACCAGAGGCGGCGCCAGCGACACCGAACTGAACGAATTGGCGGTCATGCCGATGACATGCCCGGCCCTGTGATCGGGGTCGGGCGCAGTGATGACGCAGACGCCGGTGGCGAAACCGCCGAGCGTGTGGCGCAGGGCCTTTTTATCCATGATCTCAACTTAATAAAACGCCTCCTCCTGTAAGCCGTTCCGCGCCCAAAAAGCAACCACTGCGGCGCGTTTTCTCGTGCGTATCGGCTTGGTCTTCAACGCCCTGTTAAGGTTAAGGCGGCTAATTTGGCGAAGATTTTTTTAGCTTTCGCACCGGTCATGGCCAAGCAAGACGCGCCTATCATCATCAAGAAGATCAAGAAGGGCGGCGGCGGCGGTCACCACGGCGGCGCGTGGAAGGTCGCCTATGCCGACTTCGTGACCGCGATGATGGCCTTCTTCCTGCTGATGTGGCTGATCAACACCACCTCGCCGGAGCAGAAGCGCGGCGTCGCCGACTATTTCGCGCCGACCAATGTGTCCCAGACCACGTCCGGCTCCGGCGGCATTCTGGGCGGTCAGGCCCTGGGTCAGGACGGCGATAAAAACGCAGGGACCATGTCCTTTATCGACCAGTTGGCGCCCAAGGCGCCGGACGTGCAGGATCCCGACGGCCAGTCGTCGCAGGCGAACGGCAAGGCCGCCAACACTTCCGACGCCGATTCCGATCAGGAGACCGACGCCCAGAAACGCGAGCAGATGGCCTTCCAGAGCGCGGCGGAATCCCTGCGCCAAGCCTTGCAGGACATGCCGGAACTGGCTGAACTGTCGAAGAACATCCTCGTCGATCAGACGCCTGAGGGGCTGCGCATCCAGTTGATCGATCAGGAAGGCCGCTCGATGTTCGATCAGAACTCGGCCCAGCCCAATGACCGCGCCAAGCTGCTGCTGCGCGCCGTCGCCAAGATCGTCAATCAGTTGCCCAATCGTATCTCGATCACCGGCCACACCTCGGCGACGTCAGGCGCGGCGACGCAGAATCCGCGCGACTGGGCCTTGTCCGCCGCCAGAGCCGACGCGGCCAGGGCCGTGCTGCAATCGGCGGGCGTCGATCAGGACCGCGTTGCGCAAATACAGGGCAAGGCCGCTTCGGAGCCGCTCTACCCCGATGATCCGTCTCTGGCCGGCAACCGCCGCATCGCCATCGTGCTTTTGCGCGAAGCCCCGGTGCTGCCGCAGAACTAATCCAAATCCGGCCTTGCCGGATGTAAGGAATTGGGTTCAAATGACCGCCTGTACGGGGCCGCTTCGGGATTCCATGGCCAATGAGTGAGCATTTCCCAGGACGCAAACTCAGATATTATCTGACGGTCCCCGGTCCCTGCCCGTACCTGCCCGGTCAGGAGGAGCGCAAGGTCTTCGTCCACCTGCCGCCGCTGGAAGCCATTGGCGTCAACGATCAGCTTTCCGCCATAGGTTTCCGTCGTTCGCAGAACATCGCCTACCGCCCCGCCTGCCAGACCTGCCGCGCCTGCCAGAGCGTGCGCATCCCGGTAAGACGCTATGTTCTGTCGAAATCCGACCGCCGCGTACTGCGCGCCAATGCCGATCTGAGCAAGGCTTTCGTCGAGGCCGAAGCCAGCCGTGAACAGTACGACCTGCTGCAAAAATATCTGCGCGCGCGCCACCCCGACGGCGGCATGATGGATATGAGCTGGCCCGATCTGGTCGCCATGATCGAGGACACCTTGGTGCGCACCCATCTGATCGAGTACCGGCTGGACGAGAAGCTGGTCGCCTGCGTGCTGGTCGATGCGCTCAATGACGGCCTGTCGCTGGTTTACAGCTTCTACGATCCGGAGCTGTCATCGCGCAGTCTGGGCCGCTACGTCATTCTCGACCATATCGACCAGGCGCGCCGCGCCGGTTACGACCACGTCTATCTGGGCTACTGGGTCAAGGGCTCGCCCAAGATGGACTACAAGGCGCGCTACTGGCCGCTGGAAGGTCTGACCGACCTCGGCTGGCAGACATTGCCGAAGCCGGTCAGACCCTGATCAGGGCTGCGCTGGCGCCGCGCTGGAAGACGCGCTGTCTGAGGACGCCGCGTCAGACGATGACATTTCCGAAGATGACGACGCGCTCATCCCGCCGTCGGCGGTTGTATCTGTTGGCGCGGAACTGGTCGCAGCGGCGGCGACGTCGTCGGCCATTTCGTTGAAGATTTCGCCCAGCGCCTTGTCGAGGCTGTTCAACACCTTCTGCGCCGGTTTGAACGAGGCGACATAATGCCCCGCCGTCAGATCGGCGCGGCTGTACGCCTTATGCAGCGCCATGCCGTTCGGTCCGGTTATATCGGCTGTCACCGTAATCGTGACGCGCGGCGTCACCGCCATGCCGAAGGTGCTGAGCGAATCGTACTTGTAGCTGAAACCGTCGAGGCGCAGGGCGATATTGTAAGCGCCGTCCTGCGCCGCGCCCTGTTCCGCGCCGTCGCTGAACCGTGCTTTCAGCGCCGCCACGCCGTCGTCGCGCAGCTTTTCGCCCATGGGCACGGTCACCGTCGTCAGTGCGCCGGTATAGGAGGCCGGATGCTGCTTCAGCGTCATGTTCAGCAGCGTATCGTCCATGACCAGCACGGCCTTGCCGGCAATCGGCGCTGGCGTGGTCGCGGATGTTTCAGCGGCGGACTCAGCGCTACTGCCTGCTGTCGCATCCTGTGCGTAGGCGGGCGCAGTCATGACGACGCCCACAGCGAACACCGCCGCCGCCAGATTATTTCTGCGCATCCGACGCCTCCTCTTTTTCCAGCTTCACTGTCAGCGGATTGGGCGTCAGATCGTCCATCGAGCCGTTATTGGCGTCGATCACGCCGCCGACAATGCCGCCGACCAGCACATTGCCCGCCATCGCTGCGCCGCCCGCGCCGTGAACCGTGCTGACGACATTGAATTTGGCGGTCTTGTAACCGGGCTTGCTCAGCGTGACTTCAAAACCCGGCTTGCGCGGCATTTTGAAGGTGCAGGGCGTGGCGTCGCAGGCGAACCCGTTGGTGGTCTGCACCGTGGCGCCGGTCGGATCGGACGTGACGGTCCAGTCCTGATGCGTGCCGCGCGTCATGGTGGCGCAGCCGCCGAGCGCGAGCATACTGACAACGGCGGCGCACAGCGTCGCGCGCTTGAGATGGCCCTCAGGCCTCATCCTATACATGAAGTTTCCCCCAGCAGTCCCCTGTGGCTGCTGAGTTAACCGATATATGACAGCCCTGAAATGTCAAGCAGGGTTTATAAGCGCAACCTGCGCAAGCCCCGCGGCGCGATCCGGCCCGCAGAGGCGCGGCGGCCGATATAGTCCCTGACGTCCCTGAAGTCGCGCGCCTTGCCGGAACCGTCATACCAGACCGCGCCCTGGCTCAGGTCAGCGATGGAAATATCCTTGACGCCGCCGTCCTTGTAGGCCTGCAATTTCACGCCCTTGCCGCGCGCCATTTCCGGCAGTTCCGACACCGGATAAACCAGCAGCTTGTTGTTCTCGCCCAGCACCATGATGTGGTCGCCATTGACCGGCAGGGCGGCGAAGGCCTCGGTCCCGTCGGTGTTCAGCACCTGCTTGCCCGCACGCTTGTTGGCGACCGCGTCGTCCTCGTTCATCACGAAGCCGTAGCCCGATTTCGACACCATGACGCGCTTCGCGCCCGGTGTGAGCATGAACAGATCGACGATCTGCGCGCCTTCATCGATGTCGAGCATCAGCCGCAGCGGCTCGCCATGCCCGCGCGCCGACGGCAGCTTGTCGCAACCAAGGGTCAGGAAACGCCCATCCGAGGTGAAGATCAAAAGCTTGTCGGTTGTAAAGCCCGCTACGAGGAAACCCAGTTCGTCGCCTTCCTTGAACTTCAGTTCCGACGGATCCTCGACCTTGCCCTTGGCGGCTCTGATCCAGCCGCGCTTCGACAGAATGACGGTGATCGGCTCCTTGGGCAGATAGGACTCGATGGCCGCGACTTCAAAGCCGCTCGGCGCCTCGGCGAAGGTGGTGCGGCGCGCCGACATCAGCTTCTTGCGCGCCTCAACCAACTGCTGGTCGATGCGCTTCCACTGCTTCTTCTCATCGCCCAGCAGGTCGATCAGCTCATCGCGCTCCTTGGACAGCTTTTCATGCTCGGCGCGGATGCTCATCTCCTCCAGCCGCGCCAGTTGCCGCAGACGCGTATCGAGAATGTAGTCGGCCTGCATGTCGCTAAGGGCGAAGCGCGCCATCAGGGTCTGTTTCGGCGTCTCGTCCTCGCGGATGATGCGGATCACCTCGTCGAGATTGAGGAAGGCGATCATCAGCCCGTCGAGCAGGTGCAGACGCTTTTCGATGCGGTCCAGCCGCCATTGCGACATGCGCTGCAGCACTTCGCGCCGGTGGTCGAGGAAGGCGGTCAGGCATTCGCGCAGATTCATCACGCGCGGCGTGCCGGTGGCGTCCAGCACGTTCATATTGATGGCGAAGCGCGTCTCCAGATCGGAGATCTTGAACAGGCTCTCCATCAGCACTTCGGGTTCGATATTGCGCGATTTCGGTTCGAGAACGAGGCGCACCTGCTCGTCCGACTCGTCGCGCACATCGCCCAAAAGCGGCGCCTTCTTGGCCTCGATCAGCCCGGCCAGTTGTTCGATCAGGCGCGATTTCTGCACCTGATAGGGGATTTCGCGCACCACGATGCGCCAGGCGCCGCGGCCCAGATCCTCGACCTCGTAACGCGCGCGGGTGCGCACGCTGCCCTTGCCGGTGCGATAGGCGTCCATGATGTTGGCGGAGGCTTCGACACACACACCGCCGGTCGGAAAGTCCGGCCCCGGAATGATCTCCAGCAGTTCGTCCAGCGTGGTCGAAGGCCTCGCCAGCAGCTTGCGGCAGGCATCGATCAGTTCGGTGACATTGTGCGGCGGGATCGATGTCGCCATGCCTACCGCGATACCCATGGCGCCATTGGCCAGCAGGTTCGGGAACCCTGCGGGCAACACCACAGGCTCCTCGTCCTGCTCGTCATAGGTGGCGCGGAAATCGACGGCGTTCTCGCCGATGCCGTCCAGCAACATCATCGCCGCCGGGGTCAGCTTGCATTCGGTGTAACGCATGGCGGCGGCGTTATCGCCGTCGATATTGCCGAAATTGCCCTGCCCGTCGACCAACTGATAGCGTTGCGCAAAGTCCTGCGCCATGCGCACCAGAGCGTCATAGATCGCCTGATCGCCGTGCGGGTGGTAGGTGCCCATGACCTCGCCGACCACCTTGGCGCATTTGCGCGCAGCGGCTTCGGGGGTCAGGCGCATATCGCCCATCGCGTACATGATGCGGCGATGCACGGGCTTCATGCCATCGCGCACATCGGGCAGCGCCCGGTGCATGATGGTCGATAAGGCATAGGCCAGATAGCGGCGCGACAGCGCCTCGCTCATCGGCTCGTCTAGAATGCGACCGCCATCGTCGCCGCCCGCAGGAATCATCACATCGCTCATGCCGCGACGCTAAAACGGGAAGGTGCGGAAAACAAGAGCGGTTAAGGGTTTGATGGCCTGAAAGCGTGGACAGGCCTAAAACAGAGCGTCCACTTCGCTTTGCAGGTCGGATTCGACGCGCCCGTGAATATGCGCGTCCATCTCGATGACCAGCGCCTTCATTTCAGCCAGACGCGTCTCCAGATCGGCGCGCGCGGCGGCGTCCATAATCTGTGTGCTGAGCAGGATGTTGATCGAGGAATCGAATACGCTGAGCGCCCGCGCCACAGAAGCGTCGAAGTCTTCGCGAATCTCGTGCGGCGCGTACAGATAGGCCGCAACCACCACATCCTTCTGCTCGAAGCCGGAACGCTCGAAATGCTCGACATAACCGTGCGAGCGCCAGTCGGTCAGCTCCTCGGCCATGTCCGGCATGTCGAGCCCCATTTCAAACAGCATCACCGCCTCGTTGAACAGGTTGAGATAATCGGTGGCCAGTCCGGTGGCCGGATTGACATTGGCGTGGATCAACTGCTGTTCGCTGTAGGGCAGCATGGGGTCGTGACAGTCCTTATTCCTAACGCAGTTATGACATGGTAAATCTTACCAAACCCTGACCCGTGGTCAGCCTAAAGCTTCCGCCAGACGCAATCTTATCTCCGGCAGGGGCTGATTGTGCGGATGAAAGACATGCCGCTCCAGAAAAAAGCCCGTCAATTTCAAGCCGTTGGCGATGTCGCCCTCCCCTAACCCGCCCTGACTGGACAGCATGAAACCCGGCAGGGGCAGCAGCTTGTCGCGGTAAGGCGCCCCCGCCGCGCGGCTGACCGCCCGCCCCGATTTCGGACTGACGAAGACAAGGTCATCGTGACTGCCGGTGACCGCGCAGGCGCTCAGGTCCAGCCCGAAGCCGACCGCCTCCAGCAGGCCCGCCTCATAGCGCACATAGATGGCGGGCCAGACCTCAGGCATATCCATCAGCCCCAGCAGGGCCGACAGGGCGTGATAGACGCCCGGATGCGCTTCACGTTCCGGCAAGACCTGCCGCGTCATTACGCACGCCGCCTGCAAGCCGATCAGGGCCAGCGGATCGTCAAGCAGGTCGGGCGTCGCCTCATTCGCCTCCAGTCGCGCCGAACCGAGGTGGTCGGCGTTGCGCGCCTGATACTGTATCCGGACTCGCGCGCCCGGTTGTAAAGCGGCCTTGAGCCGTCGCGACGCGCCGCCTGCGACGTGCGCGGCCCAGACGCCATGCGACTCGCTCAGCACATGCGCGACCGCCCCGGTCTCACCGTGCAGCCGCGCTCCCAGCACAATCGCCTCGTCGTCAAACTCGATCATGGCTTAAGCGCATCCTCGTCGCCCGGCAGAGACAATTTGACCAGCACCAGCACGAACAGGCACCAGCGCACGTCGTTCCATCCCAAAGCCATGCTTTCGGTCAGGCTGGACAGGCTGTAAATGCCCAGAAACGGCAGGGCGAAATAACCGCCCTCGGCGCGCGCGGTGCGGTACAGCGCCTTGAGCCAGGTCTCCGCGAACACGCACGCCCAGACGCATAGCCCGACAAGGCCCAAACCCAGCCAGGTTTCATACCAGCAGGAATGGGCGTGATAGGCGCGAAAGCCCGCAATCTGCGTAATGCGCGCCAGCGGCGCATAGGGCGCTTCGTCGGTCCACACCACGCCATAGCCATAGCCGAGCCGCTCATGTCCTTCCATGACATGCGCAATCCCTTCCCAGATGAAGGTGCGGCCGGTCAGGGTCGCATCCTTGCCCAGCAGACTGAAGGCGAAAGAAGGCTCCAGCAGCAGCACGCCGCCGACCAGCAGAAGCCCGCTCAGACTGGCCCAGGTCAGCAGTACGGCCAGAACCGGCCCGCGCCGCGCCAGCATGATCACGCCCAGCCCGGCCATACCGACCGCCAGCGACACCAGCGCGGTTTTCGACGTGGACAGAAGCACCAGAGCCGCCATGCCCGCCGCCATCGTCCACCAGAATGCCCTGCGGCCCGGATTGTTGAGCGCCGCCGCGCCCGCCGCCGTAAAGCCGATCGCCATCATGGCGCCGAGATTGTTTTTTTCGACCCACGGTCCGCGCCAGGCGCCGACAAACAGATCCTGCATCCGTCCCATATGCGGAAAGAGAAGCGCCAGCACATAGGAGGCCGCCATCATGACGATAAAGGCTGCGCCCAGAACCTCGGTCAGCCGCGCCCAGGAAAACCGCGCCGCCAGCGCATAGGCGGCCAGCACGGTCATGCCGAGCGCCATCAGACGCCGCAGAGTGCCGGACGGATCGATCGACCACAGGTAAGACGCCGCGCACAGACCCAGCAGACCCAGCAGCAGCGGCGTGCGCCACAGGGCGCTGGCCATGTGGCGCCAACTCATCATGGCCAGATAGAGTCCGCCAAGATAAAACGGGTAATAGAAGGCGCGCGCCAGCCCGGAGGCGCTTTCCGGCGTGCCGTTATAGCCGAACAAAGGCGCTTCCCACGCCTGCGAAAAGGCCAGCAGCACGCCGACGCCGCACAGCAGAGACAGCCACCCGTCGCGCCAGTCCGCGCTCACATCGCGCCAGAATGAGGCGAGACCGCTGTTAAAGCGGCTCACAGCGCGGCGGCGCGTCCCGCCGCGCCCGTCTTCAAGCGGGAAACCCGGCTGGCGCGGTTATAGACCATGCCGATCAGCCGACCGCCCGCGCGTTCGATGGCGCGGCGCAGATCGAGACGCGCCTGAACGTCGCCGTCGTCTTCACTGACCACCAGAATGACGCCATCGGCGAGCGGCGCCAGTTGCAGACAGGCGCTGTCGCGCGCAAAGGCAGGGGCGTCGATCACAACCGTCTGAGCGTGGTCGCGCAGACCTTGCCAGTAATCGGCCTGCTCGCTCAGCCGCGCCTTGCCGCCCGGCGGCAGCTTCTCGCGCAGGAAGCGCGTGACCCACAGGCGGCGCTCCAGAAAGGGCTGGGCGATCATGAGGCGCGCATCCGGCAGAACGGCGCCGTCCCGATCGCGCGCAGGCGGGGAAACCGTGAAGAAGCTCGACCCATCAGGCGACGCCTTGCTCAACGCGCCCGGCGCCCCGAACCGCGCCGGATCGTCACCGACGGCGCGCAACTGGCTTTGGCAGGCCAGATCGGCGTCCACCAGCCAGACCGGTCTTTTCGCATAGGCCGCCTCGCAGCGCGCATATTCGCGCGCCACGGTCGAGGTTCCCTCTTCGTCAAACGCCGCCACGAACAGAAAGACGCGCCCGCGCGTCTGCGCAGGCCGCCCCAGCGCCGTCATCAGGCCTGCCATTTCGTGAGTAAGATCAACCATCGGCGCGTCAGAACGATTCCAAATTTCCAGGCGACTCAAACTGTCGGTCGAATCATGCGCCCACTGTCGCAAAGCCGGGCGCTTGGTTCAAGTCACGCCTTCATCCCGGCCTGCGCCAGCACGGGCAGATCGAGCGCGCGCGACGCCGCTTCGGCGCTTACGAAACCCTTGCGCGTATAAACCCGCAACAATCCGGCGCACAAGGCGGTGAAGCCGGCGAACAGAAAGGCCAGGATCAGGATGACGCGCTTCAGGCTTTTCGGCTTGTCGGGCATGGAGGCCTTTTCGACCACGCGCACCGTGTCGTCCAGCCCTTCTTTCGACAGGGCCTGCTGCGCGTCGTTTTCCTGAATGCGCTGGGTATAGGTCTTGATGTTGTTTTGCAGCGCGTCGCGGTCGGCGCTGAGATTGTTGTACTGCGCCTCGATGCCAAGCAGGGCCTGCATCTTCTGAGTCGCCTGCGCGGCCTGATCCTGTAACAGGGCGATGCGGCCCTGTTGCGAGGCGATGTCGGCTTCAAGGTTCAGCTTCTGCGTCATGGCGTCCTGATAGATCGGATTGACGCCCAGCTTATGCGCCTGTTCGCCAACGCCATGGCCGGAATCCATCATCGCCTGATAGGCGGCGATCTGGGCGTCGAGATCCTTGACCGGCTGCGCCGTCGGCAGATAGCGCGACAACAGTTCCTGACGCTGCTGTTTGAGCGCGAAGATCTTGTTCGGCACCGACAGGTCGAGGTCGCGCTCGGTGGACATTTCCGGCGACAACTGTTTCAGGTTCGCCTCAATCTCGGCCAGCTTGGCGCGGTCGGTCGCCAGTTGCGATTGCGCGTCGTACAGCGACTTGGTCACCGTGTCATAGACGCTGGCATAGGTCGTCTTGGCGGCCTGAAAATCGCCGACGCCATGCTCGGCCAGAAAACTTTGCAGAGCGCGGTCGGCCACGGCCAGTTGCGCGTCGAAATCCTGCTTCTGCTTCTCCAACAGCGGCCCCGTGGTGTCGGCGTAGACCGTGCGGCGATAGATTTGATATTCGTCGATGATCGTGTTGAGGATCAGCGCCGCCGCCATCGGGTCCGAATGTTTGAAGGTCAGGCGCACGACATTGTTCTGCGGCGCCGTCGAGGTCTCAAAACCGCCCTGCAAAACTTTAAGCGCCGCCTGCTCGGCTTCCTGCCGCTGCGCGTCGCTGCGCGGATTCCAGTATTCCGGCGAGTCGGGCAGAATGGTCTTGTAGCCCAGCCTGGCGATGACGCGTTTCTTCAATTCGGTCGAGTTGAGGATTTCGACTTCCGACTGCACGACCTGGTCGATGGTGGCGATGGCGCCGCGCGCTGCATCACCGGTGGCCGGGTCATAGACATAGTTCTGCGACAACTGCATCAACAGACTGGCGCCCGCCGTGTAGTCCGACGGCATTTTCAGCGCGACCATCGCGCCGACTCCGAAAATGACGCAGAAGACGATCAGGATCAGCCAGGCTTCGCGCAGCAGCATGCGCAGAATATCGCCCAGGCCCAGTTGCAGAGCCGGATTGCGCTTCGACGCCGCCCCACCCGACCGACGCGTCTGCGTCGCTTCATCGTCCCAGCCGCTGTCAACCTGCATACGCTATCCCATCACCTTTTTGACCCGACAATGATCACGACTCCCGCAATATGCCGGAGCCCGCCCTGATTATCGTCAAGGTTGCAAAGCAGAATCGCCCGCATACTCAAAAAATTAGTCTGGCGAGCGTTAATGAATGTTTACCATTTTAGGGTTTGTTAAGGCTGTTCCCAAGCCTACAGAATCGGTCCCGCCATGCTGTCCCGCAGAAGCCTTCTCACCCTGTCGCTCGGCGCTGTTGGCGCGCTTGCGCTCAAGGGGGCCCCGGCGAAGGCGGACAAGCCGGTCAAGGCCAACGAGATCGCCTTCGCCAACTGGACCGACGAGGAGCCGCTTTACCTCTTTTATCCGGGAGACAAGCTGGAGATCGATGTGGCCGGCGCGCCGGAACTGAGCCGCCAGACCCAGGTCGGGCCGGATGGCCGCATTACGCTTGGATTGATCGGGCAGGTGATGGCCGCCTTCAAAAGCGCGCCGCAGCTTCAGGACGATATTGAAAAAGCCTATGACGGCGTATTGCGCGATCCGGAGGTCACCGTCTATCCGGGCGAGACCGCGCCGATGCGCGTTCTGGTCGGGGGCGAGGTGAAAAACGCCGGATGGGTCGATATGACCGGCGATATGGACGCCCTGCAGGCGGTGATGGCGGCGGGCGGCTTCACCCACGGCGCCAGGACGCACGAGGTGGTGCTGATCCGGCGGTCGCGCGACGGCCACGCCATGCGTCGCATCATAGATTTGCAAAAGCCTCTGTCGGGACATTCGGACCGTCTGGAGGCGCTGCGCCGCTTCGACATCGTCTATGTGCCGCGCACCAATATCGCCGAGGCGGGCGTCTTCGTCGAACAGTGGATCAACAATCTGATCCCAAGCCCAGTGCTGAACTACTTTACCTACCGGACATTCAACTAGGGTCGGGACTCAATTAGCACCATGCGATGAATGCGGCGGCGAGTAGAACGCCCGATAGGAACCTGTCTGCTCGCTTGTCGTAGGGCGTCGCGCCGCAGGACCAATGGACGCGCCTGCGGGTCGCCTGACTGGCGCCATCGTCCGTGCGCGTCGAGCTTCGTTGATCTCGCAATTGCAAAACAGCGCTATATTTCGCTTGCCTGAGGCGCCGAAACGCGACAATGTCATTGCAATTGAGACGTGTTTTCCCGCGATTCGCGAACCTGCCGCAGAAAATTCATTTTATAAGCCGCCAAATCCGGCTAAAACCTATTTTCTCTTTGAATTCCGTCCGCCTTGCGGCTAAACGCAGGGCCATTGCGTTCACGCTGCGTAATTGTTTTTTACAGCCATGTGAGCCTTTGGCTTGCAAAACGGCTTGCATTCTTGCGCAATGCAAACAAGGTACGGCGCTGAACGGTCTCGTTTTATGGATTGCTCATGAAAAAGATAG
>DATMTF010000259.1:0-2388 GCA_035565015.1 Asticcacaulis sp.
CGTTTCGCCTTCCTTGTAGACATTGCCCTCGTCATGGGCATGATACTTCTTCGAGCGGCGGATGATCTTGCCGTAGAGCGCATGCTTTACCTTGCGCTCTACGCGAACCACCACCGTCTTGTCGGTCTTGTCGGAAACCACCGTTCCCGTCAGCACGCGCTTGGGCATCGTGTGTTTCCTTTACTTCGCGGCCGAGCGCGAACGCTCGGTCTGCAGGGTCTTGATCTGCGCGATCGACCGGCGGACTTCACGCACGCGGCTGGGCTTTTCCAGCTGGTTGGTGGCCGCATGGAAACGCAGGTTGAACTGCTCGCGCTTCAGGTTGTTGAGTTCGGTCGACAGCTCGTCGTCCGACTTGGTCTTGAGGTCTGCAACATTGGCCACAGCTTAGCCCTCCAGGTGCGAGGTGTCGCCGAGGCGGGCAACGACCTTGGTCTTGATGGGCAGCTTCATCGCGGCGCGCGAGAAGGCCTCTGCTGCGAGCGGGCCGGGCACGCCGTCCAGTTCGAACAGGATGCGGCCGGGCTTGACACGGGCCGCCCAATATTCGACCGAACCCTTGCCCTTACCCTGACGGACTTCGGCAGGCTTCTTCGACACAGGCACGTCGGGGAACACGCGGATCCACAGACGGCCCTGACGGCGAAGGTGACGCTGGATCGCACGGCGGGCCGCTTCGATCTGTCGAGCGGTGACGCGCTCGGGTTCCAGAGCCTTCAGACCATAGGCGCCGAAGTTCAAAGCCGAACCGCCCTTGGCGTCGCCCTTGATCCGGCCCTTGAAGGTCTTGCGGAACTTCATTTTTTTCGGTTGCAGCATGACGCTATTACCTTCTTATCTTCAGCGCGCCGGGCGCACGCCGGAGGTCTGAGCCTCCAGCATCAGCCGGTCGGTAGCCATCGGATCATGGCCAAGGATTTCACCCTTGAAGATCCAGACCTTGATGCCGCAAACGCCATAGGCGGTGTGCGCCGTAGCTTCGGCATAGTCGACGTTCGCACGCAGCGTGTGCAGCGGAACGCGGCCTTCGCGATACCATTCGACGCGGGCGATCTCCGCGCCACCCAGACGGCCGCCGCAGGTGATCTTGATGCCTTCAGCGCCCAGACGCAGAGCCGACTGCACCGCGCGCTTCATCGCACGGCGGAACGCCACGCGGCGCTCCAGCTGATCGGCGATACCCTGCGCCACAAGCTTGGAATCGACTTCCGGCTTGCGGATTTCGACGATGTTCAGGCTGACGTCCGAAGAGGTCAGCGCGCCCAGCTTCTTGCGCAGCTTTTCAATGTCCGCACCCTTCTTGCCGATGATGACACCGGGACGGGCGGCGTAGATCGAGACGCGGCACAGCTTGGCCGGACGCTCGATCACGACCTTGGAGATCGCGGCCTGCGGCAGGTTCTTCATGATGAACTGGCGGATCTTCAGATCCTCCAGCAGCAGGCGACCATAGTCGGCGCCTTCCGCGAACCAGCGGCTGTCCCAGGTACGGTTGATCTGCAGGCGCAGACCGATCGGATTGCTCTTATGACCCATGTGCTTAGGCCTCCGCTTCTTCGCCAGCTTCACGCACGACGATGCGCACGCGGCTGAAGGGCTTGAGGATCCGGGTCGACTTACCACGGCCGCGAGCGTGGAAGCGCTTCATGGTGAAGCTCTTGCCCACCGATGCTTCCGCGACGACCAGGCTGTCGACGTCCAGATTGTGGTTGTTCTCCGCATTGGCAATGGCCGAGGCCAGCACCTTGCGCACGTCGACCGCCATCGCCTTCTTCGAGAAGGCGAGGATGTTGAGCGCGTCCTCGACCTTGCGGCCGCGGATGAGCGTGGCGACGAGGTTCAGCTTCTGGGCCGAACCACGGATCTGCGTGCCAACGGCCAGCGCCTCATTGTCGGCGACGCGACGGGGAGCCTTTTCCTTGCTCATTAGCGCTTGCCCTTCTTGTCGGCGGCGTGGCCGGGGAAGTAGCGGGTCGGGGCGAATTCGCCCAGCTTGTGACCCACCATGTCCTCGTTCACCGAGACCGGCACATGCTTGCGGCCGTTATAGACGTTGAACGTCAGGCCAACGAACTGCGGCAGGATGGTGGAGCGGCGCGACCAGGTCTTGATCGGACCCGAACGGCCACCGGCGTCCTGCGCCACTTCCGCCTTCTTCAGAAGGCTGAGGTCCACGAAAGGACCTTTCCAGACGGAACGAGCCATCTCGCTTACCTCTTCTTCTTCGCGTGGCGGCTACGGATGATGAACTTGTCCGTCGCCTTGTTGTGGCGGGTGCGTGCACCCTTGGTCGGCTTGCCCCAGGGCGTGACCGGATGACGGCCGCCCGAGGTCCGGCCTTCACCACCGCCGTGTGGGTGGTCGACCGGGTTCTTGGCGACGCCGCGG
>DATMTF010000260.1:0-2514 GCA_035565015.1 Asticcacaulis sp.
GACCTAAGAAGCGATCCAGGTCGGCAGCGCTGTCGTCGCAGACGCGCGCAATAGCGGCCAGCTTATCGGCCCGCGGATCCGTGATCGCTTCGCCACGGCGCGTCTTGCCGACAATAAAGCGCATCCAGGCCGCCAGGGGCAGACAGAAGCGGCGAATATCCCGGCCTTGATCAAGCGCCTCATTGAGCGACGACAGGATGCGGATCGGCAGCTTCTGCGAACCGTCCCAGGCGATCTGCGACAACAGGTGGCGGATGGCCGGATTGCTAAAGCGTTTCAAAATCGCCTCGCAATAGCCGGGCAAATCCATGCCCGCCGGCGCCGCAAGCAGCGGCGCGATGTCCTCCAGCATCAGGGCGCGCACGAAACCGGCCAGTTCGGCGTCCTGCATGGCGTCGTAAACCGTCTCATAACCTTTGAGCGATCCGATATAGGCCAGGCTTGAGTGCGGCCCGTTGAGCAGCCGCAGCTTGGCGCGCTCAAAGGCCGGCACATTATCGGTCAAGGTCACGCCGACTCTGGCCCAATCGGGCCCGCCTTCGCAGTCGTGCGCCTCGATCACCCATTGCGTAAACGCCTCGCGCTGAATCGGCCAGTTGTCGGCAAGGCCCGTCGCCTCGCGCACCCGCGTCCGCAAGGCGTCGTCCGTCGCCGGGGTGATCGAATCGACCATGGTGCAAGG
Organism: Asticcacaulis sp.; assembly: GCA_035565015.1. Taxonomy (GTDB): domain Bacteria; phylum Pseudomonadota; class Alphaproteobacteria; order Caulobacterales; family Caulobacteraceae; genus Asticcacaulis. Next base: position 683 of record DATMTF010000260.1, read on the forward strand.
ACAGGTCAGATGCGCCGCGACCCAGTCCGCCAGCGCCGCATCCTGCTGCGCCGCCAGAGCGACAACGGCGGCCTTCAGACGCTTGCCATTGTCCGGCAGGTTGTCGCACGGAATCAGGGTGAATGGCGTCTGGCCGTTCTGTTTGCGGCGGCGCAGACCCTCGACCACATAACCGATGAAGCTTTTCGGCGCCTGCGGATGGGCGAGGTCGTGCGCAATGTCGGGATGGGAAACATCGAGCGTGAAATCCGACGCCAGACAATAGCCCTTCTCGGTTACGGTCGAGGTCACCACGCGCACCTCCGGTCGCGTCAGGCGCTCGAACACCGCCTCACGGTTTTCCGGCGCGACCAGAACCTCGCGCAAAGCGCCGATCACCCGGTAGCTGATTTCCTCATCCAGCACGGCCAGCGTATATAGCCCTTCCTGGGAGATAAGCGCGTCGCGCACACCCGCCGAATGCAGCGACACGCCGCAAATGCCCCAGCGCGGATCGGACGTCAGCAGGGCGTCGATATAGGCCGCCTGGTGCGCGCGGAAAAACGCTCCCGGTCCGAAATGCACGACGCCGACCTCGACCGCAGCCGGATCATAGGCCGGTCCTGTAACGGCGGCGGACAAAGAAGACAGGGCGGAAAGGTTCAGTTGCGTCACAGGGTGACTCCGTTCTTCCAGATGGCGATTTCACGCTCATCATTGATTTCATTGCGTGTCGGCGCGCCATTGGCGACGCTGAGGATGGTTGTCATTAGCGCATCGGCGGCGCCTTCGATACCCTGATCGAGCGCGATACCGGCGTCGAAGTCAATCCAGTGCGGCTTATGCGCCGCCAAAGCCGAGTTCGAGGCGATCTTGAGCGTCGGGGCCGGAAAGCCCAGCGGCGTGCCGCGTCCTGTGGTGAACAGCACGATCACCGCGCCAGCCGCCGTCAGCGCGGTCGAGGACACTGCGTCATTGCCCGGCGCTTCGAGCAGGCTCAAGCCTGCCTCACGCACGCGCTCGCCATAGCGCAGCACGCCGTTCAGTGGGCTCGTGCCGCCCTTCTGCACGGCGCCGAGCGACTTTTCCTCCAGAGTGGTGATGCCGCCCGCCTTATTGCCTGGGGATGGATTTTCAAACACCGGCTGCTTGTGGTCGAGAAAATAGCTCTTGAAGTCGTTGACCACTGCAACGACCCCTTCAAACGTGTCGCGATCCTTGGCGCGCGCCATCAGCAGGCGCTCCGCGCCGAAAATTTCGGGAATTTCGCTTAAAATCGCTTTCCCGCCCGCAAAAGCGACCTTATCGGCGACGCGCCCGACCACCGGATTGGCGGTCAGGCCGGAAAAGGCGTCCGAACCGCCGCATTTGACGCCGATCACCAGATCCGACACATCGCACGGCTCGCGTTTATCGTTCTCAATGACCGCGACCAGCTTTTCCAGCGCCGCCATGCCCGCCTCCAGCTCGTCATCGACCGTCTGTGCGGCGAAATAGGCCAGCCGGTCCTGCGGGCGGTCTATACCCTTGATCAGTTCGGATAGCTGATTGTTTTCGCAGCCCAGACCCACGACCAGCACGGCCCCGGCGTTTGGATGCGACGCCAGGGCCGCCAATACGTCGCGGGTATGCGACAGATCATCGCCCAGTTGCGAACAACCGAGTGGATGGGTCAGCGCATGCACGCCGTCCACGCGGCCCTTAAAGCGCGCATCGGCCTCTTTGGCCAGTCTCTGCGCCGTTCGCGCCACGCAGCCGACCGTGCAGAGAATCCAGATTTCATTGCGAATGCCGACCGCGCGCCCGGAACGCCCCCAGCCGCGGCGATAGCCCTGAAACGTCCCCGAAGCGCC
>DATMTF010000261.1:0-4417 GCA_035565015.1 Asticcacaulis sp.
CACCCTCAAGGAGGCGCTGACCTCTGGCGGCTCCGACACGCTCATCGTCAACGGCCAGCCCAAGCACGTCGTCGGCTACATGAAGGATTTCCTGTTCACCCCCGAGCAGGCGGGCACGGCGGTGGGCAAGCTCTCGGGCGGCGAGCGTGGCCGGCTGGCGCTGGCCCGGGCGCTGGCCCTGCCCTCCAACGTCATGGTGCTGGACGAGCCCACCAACGACCTCGACATGGAGACGCTCGAGCTGCTGGAGGACCTGTTCGCGGACTACGACGGCACGCTGATCCTGGTCAGCCACGACCGCGATTTCATCGACCGGCTGGCGACCTCGACCCTGGCGCTCGATGGCAAGGGGCATGCCGCCGAGACGCCGGGTGGGTGGGTGGACTTCATCCGGCAAAATCCGGACTTTTTCGCCGATATTTCGCAAAAAGAAGCCAAAAAAATCGCAGAAAAACCCATTTCCGCGCCCCCTCCCAAGACGCCTGCGAAAAAGCTCAGCTACAAGGACCAGAAGCGCCTCGACGACCTGAATCTGCTGATGCCGAAATGGTCGACCGAGATCAAACGCCTCGAAGCCGTCCTCGACGACGCCACGCTCTACAGCCGCGATCCGAAACGGTTTGAGGCTACCATGAAGGCGTTGGAAACGACGCGCGCCGACCTCGAAAACGGCGAAATGGAGTGGCTGGAGCTGGAGGAAAAGCGCGAAAGCCTTGCCTGAAACGGCCCTAACCAAAATTTAAACCCATTGATTTAGACTTGGCGCATTGCAACTGGAAAGACCGCCGGAAGCCATGCCGCGCACCGCCAAAGCCAAGCTTTTTCACGCCTCCGCTGTCGCCGCAGCGGCGCTGATCGCCTGCGCCGCCGCCAGGGCCGACACGGCAAAATCCTACCCGGCGCCGACCTCTGACGTCCGCTATCCCGTACCGCCGTCCCCCTATGGTCAGGTCGGCGACCCCTTCGTGCGCACCCTGCAATGGCCCGGTAAGACCCAACCGCAGACCGCGCCCGTCAAGCCCGCTGCGCCTGCGCCGGCGCCCGCCAAAATCGCCTCCGTCCCGACGGCGCCGCCGCAGCAAACCCCTTCCCTGCAAGCCTATCCCGACCCCGGCATGGCCGACGATCCCGATCTTGCGCCGCAGGCCGCAGCGCCTGCGCCGCCTCCGGTCGTCGTCGCGCCAAAGCCGCAACCGCCGGTCCAGACCGCCGCCGCCAAACCGACGGCGTCAGCGCCGGTCAAAGCGCCGCCAACGCCTGCGACTGCGCCAAAACCGGAACAGCCGCAATACGACGCCAACGCCGCCACCGACATGTACGACAGCGGCTTTCAGGTTCCGTCCACCAGCCCCTACGCCGCGCGCATCACCGCCGCCAGAGCCGCCGCCGCGCAGCAGCAGGCCCAGGTCGCCGCCATGCAGCCGGTCAGCGCGCCGACCACGAACGCCGCACCGCAAAAGCCCGACCTGACCGCCAAAACCGCGCCCGCAAAAGCGGTTGAGACGCCCGGCCATACCGCCACGGTTCCCGCGCCTTCGGCGTCGCTGGCCTCGCAGGAGACCGACCATGTCTTCATTCCCGGCGAGCACTATACCGACGCCTCCGAAGCGCCGCGCTTCTACAGCCTGCACCGCGAATACGGCTATAAGCCTGACCCGATCACGGTCGACGACAACGCCACCGGCGCCCTGCTGACCGTGACCCCGGACGCCGCTAAAGACGCCAATTCCGACGCCCCAAACGACGATTCCAACGCAGCCAACGGCCAGAAGGCCACTGACTAAGGCAGACAGCATGTCCCGCGTGCAGACCTCGACCCTGACCGACCTGATCGACCTGGCCAAGGAGCCGTCCAGCGCCAAGCGCCGCGAACTGCTGCGCAAGGTGACCGATGTGTTCATGACCCATCCTGAGATGGTCAATGAACAGGAAATGGCGCTTTACGACACGGTGATGAGCCAGTTGTCCGCCGATATGGAGACGGCGGTGCGCGCCGAAATCGCCCATACGATCGCCTCCGCCAAGGCGGCGCCGCTGGGCCTGCTGCGCAAACTGGCCTCGGACGAAATCGAGGTCGCCGAACCGATCCTGACGCGCTCCAAGGCGTTGAGCGAAAGCGACCTCGTCCATATCGTCTCGACCCAGGGCCAGGACCACCTGCGCGCCGTTTCGCGCCGCGCGGAGGTGCCGGAAAGCGTGTCCGGCGTCATCGTCAAGCGCGGCGACGACGCGACCTTGCACACCCTTCTCTCCAATGACGGCGCCCGCCTGTCGCGCGCCTCGTCCGAGGCCGTGGTGCAACGCGCTCAGGCCAATCCTGACCTGCACGAAGTGGTGGTCAACCGCGACGATCTGCCGCCCGACCTGATGAACGATATGTATTTCGTCGTCGAGGCCCGCCTGCGCGAACGCATTCTGGCCGAAAACGCCAAGCTGGATCCTTCGGTGATCGACAGCGCCCTGTCCAAAGGCCGCAATCAGGTCGCCGTCGCCTATGGCAGCTTCCCCGAAGATTATGAGCGCATCTGGGCCGAGGTCGAAACCTTACGCAATAACGAAAAACTGACCCCGTCCCTGCTGGCCAAATATATGCGCGATCCGAATCCGACCTGGTTTCTGGTCGCCCTGGCGCAGATGGCCGATATCGACTATCTGACGGCCAGGCACGTCGTCGATCGCAAGGAGGTCGACGCCCTGGCCATCGCCTGCAAGGCCGCCGGGCTCGACAAGGCGCTGTTCCTGACCTGCGCCATGATCATGCTGTCGGACTCGGAAAACGCCATGGGCCGCGCCGCCGAATACGGCAAGCTGTATCAGGATCTGCCTTACGACACCGCGCAACGCACGATCCGCTTCTGGCGCTTACGCCGCGCTGAAGGCCACGCAGCGTAACCTACTTCGTCGCTGTCAGCACCACGCCGACCAGCACCGCCACATATTGCAGCACCGCGCCGGTGATGACATGGCCGTGCCAGATGGCGCGGCGGAAGGTCAGCCGCTTCATGGCGTAAAAGATGGTGCCGACCGAATAGACCACGCCGCCCAGAGCCAGCAGGATCATCGCCGCGGGCGGCACGGCGTCGATCAGCGGCTTCAGCGCCACCACCACGACCCAGCCGAGCGCCAGATAAAGCCCGATCGACAAGGCCCGGCCCCAGCCCGATTGCGAATACCGGCCCGGCAGCAGCAGCTTGATCAATATGCCCAGCCCTGCCGCGACCCAGACCGCGATGCTCATGCCCCACGCCCAGCCGCCGCTCAGGGCCTGAGTCGTAAACGGCGTATAGCTGGCCGCGATCATCAGAAAAATCCCGGCGTGGTCGAGCCGCCGCAGGAAGGGCCGCCAATCAGGCCGGGCGAAATTATAGGCCGCCGAAAAGGCCAGCATAGCCGTCATGCCGACCGCATAAACGATCACCGCCGCCACCTTGCCGATCAGGCCGTGGCTGACCGCCAGCCCCAGCGCCACCCCGCCGCCGAACAGCGCAAAGGCCAGGCCGACCATATGCACGATCAGATCGGCATGGCGCGCCCAGCGGGTCGGATAGTGCGGCAGGGTGATCTTCAGGTTCATGCCGACACCCTACCGCATCCGAGGCAAAAGCCAATTCAATTTACGTGCCTAAAATTTACGTTCACGTAAAGTAACGCCAACCTCACAAAGACTTGTGCAGGCGCGAACATCGCGCCCTGTTGGCCTCAAGCCTTTACAGCGGCAGCCTGTCGTCGCCCAGAGCGTTTCCCCAAAAAGGGGTTCCACTTTTTGGGTAAGCGTCGATCTGATTCCATCGGATCGGCGCTCTAAGCCGCCATGCGGCGCCAGACCTCGTAATCGACCTTGCGCGCGTCGAGCTGGCCGCGCATCTGCTGCTCGTACATAGCGCCCATGGCCAGATCGTTGAGCGACTTGAATTCGGCGTCGACATGGGCCGGATCGCCGTCGCCGGTCGCCAGGAAGCTGGCGGCGTTGATGCGCGGCATTTTAAGCTGGATCAGATAGGCCAGACGGCGTGCGCGTTCGGCGTTCAGCCGGTGCGCATTGGGATTTTCCGCAAACATCTCCTTGCCGAGCTGGGCGATATAGTCCGCGCTCAGGGCCGAAAAACGGTCCTCCTCCAGCGGATGCGCCATGCTGCCGGGTTCGAGGCTGAGGACGATGTCATTGAGAAGAAAATACAAACTGGCTACCTGTCGGTCGTTTACGCGGGTAAGGCTCACCCTAACCGAAAGGTTTTGTGTTTCCGTTGAGGAACAGGGTGAACGCGGCGTTCACCTTATTCGGCGCCTTGTTTGGCGCCTTATTCGGCGCCGTCATCCGGCGCGCCCTCGACCTTTTCGGTCAGGAAATGACGCCCGCGCGCGTCCTCGATCTCGACCACCCACAGATCGGGATCGAAACGCAACTGCTTGTCGATAT
>DATMTF010000262.1:0-10796 GCA_035565015.1 Asticcacaulis sp.
CTCGTCCATCCCCAGGGCGCGCAGGGCGGTCATGGCGATGTGCGGGGCATCGAGGCCCGCCTCGGAATATTGCTTCGCCTGACTGTCCTGGTCCTGATAGCGGTCGGGCAAGGTCAAGGTGCGGACGCGCAGGCCGTTGTCGAGCGCGCCCTCGCCCGCCAGATAGTGCAGCACGAAGGCGCCGAAACCGCCCATGGCGCCCTCCTCAAGCGTGATCAGGCATTCATGATGGCGCGCCAGTTGCGTGATCAGGTCCGCATCCAGCGGCTTGGCGAAGCGCGCATCGGCCACGGTGGTCGAAAAGCCGCGGGCGGCCAAAAGGTCGGCGGCCTTCAGCGCATCATGAAGCCGCGTCCCCAGCGACAGGATGGCGACTTTTGCGCCTTCGCGCATGATGCGGCCCTTGCCGATCTGAAGCGGCTGGGCATGGTCGGGGATGGCGATCCCCGTCGCCTCGCCGCGCGGATAGCGGAAGGCGCTGGGGCCGTCATCATAGGCCGTGGCGGTGGCGATCATGGCGGCCAGTTCGGCCTCATCGGCGGCGGCCATCAGCATCATGTTCGGCAGGGCGCCTAAGTAACCGATATCGAACGCCCCGGCGTGGGTGGCGCCGTCCGCGCCGACCAGACCGGCGCGGTCGATGGCGAAGCGCACCGGCAGGTTCTGCAAGGATACATCATGCGCGACCTGATCGTAGCCGCGCTGCAAAAAGGTCGAATAGAGGGCGCAAAACGGCTTCATGCCGTCGGCGGCCAGGCCCGCCGCGAAGGTGACGGCGTGCTGTTCGGCGATGCCGACATCGTAGCAGCGCGTCGGGAAGACCTCGGCGAAGCGGTCAAGGCCCGTGCCGGACGGCATGGCGGCGGTGATGGCGACAATGCGGTCGTCGTTGCGCGCCTGCTTGATCAGCTCCGCGGCGAAGACGTCGGTATAGCTGGGGGCGTTGGCCTTGGGTTTGGACTGCTGGCCGGTGACCACGTCGAATTTCGAAACGCCGTGATACTTGTCGGCGGCGGTTTCGGCGGGGGTGTAGCCCTTGCCCTTCTGCGTCACCACATGCACGAGGACCGGGCGGTCGGTAATGCCGTGGACGCGCTTCAGGACGGTGAGCAGATGCTCCATATTGTGGCCGTCGATCGGGCCGACATAGTAGAAGCCCAGTTCCTCGAAGAAGGTGCCGCCGGTGACATAGGTGCGCGAGAACTCCTCGCCCTTGCGCACCATCTCGAACAGCGGGCGCGGCAGACGCTCGGCCATGCTCTTGCCCCAGCGGCGGAGCTTCTGATAGGCGCCGCCGGAGACCAGATTGGCCAGATAGGCGCTCATGCCGCCGACCGGCGGGGCGATCGACATGTCGTTATCGTTGAGGATGACGGTCAGGTTGCGCGTCGTTTCGGCGGCGTTGTTCATCGCCTCATAGGCCATGCCCGCCGACAGCGAGCCGTCGCCGATCACCGCCACGACCTTGTTGTCCGCGCCCTTATGGTCGCGCGCGGCGCAGAAGCCGAGCGCCGCCGAGATCGAAGTCGCCGCATGCGCTGCGCCGAATGGATCATACGGGCTTTCCGAGCGCTTGGTGAAGCCGGACAGGCCGCCGCCCTGACGTAAGGAGCGCATCTGATCACGGCGCCCGGTCAGGATCTTGTGCGGATAGGTCTGATGGCCGACATCCCAGATCAGAATATCGCGCGGCGTGTCGAAGACATGGTGCAGGGCTACGCTCAGTTCGACCACGCCCAGGGCCGAGCCCAGATGCCCGCCGGTGCGCGACACCACGTCGATGGTCTCGGCGCGCACATCGTCGGCCAGTTGACGCAATTCGTCCTGCGTCAGGCCGTGAATGGCGGCGGGATCGCTCAGTCTGTCCAGAATGGGGGTATCGGGCATATTATAATCTGACCTGCCGGGCTGTCGTCCCGGAAGCGGCTCATTTGCGCCGATTGAGAACGAAGTCAACACTCTCACGCAAGTATCGCGCGTCACTACCAAAAATTTCAAGCCGGGATTTGGCCTGATCGGATAAAATCCGCACGCGGGCCTTGGATTCTTCAAGGCCGAGCAGGGTGACGAAGTTGGTCTTGCCCTTGGCCGCGTCCTTGCCGCCCGCACCCTTACCCATCTGGTCGGGGTCGCCCTCGACGTCCAGCACGTCATCGGCGATCTGATAGGCCAGTCCTAAGTCCTGCGCGAAATGGGTCAGGGCCAGACCGTCGCGGTCGGAGGCGTCGGCCACCACCAGCGGAATCTGGAAGGCATAGACGATCAGGGCGCCGGTCTTCAGGCGCTGCATACGCGCCACGCCGCCGATATCGCCCTGCACGCCCAAAAGGTCGATCATCTGGCCGCCCGCCATGCCTTCGGCCCCGGAGGCGCGCGCCAGCATCTTGACCAGTTCGCAGCGGACCAGCGGGTCGTCATGCGTGTCTTCATGCGCCAAAATCTCGAAGGCGACGCTTTGCAGCGCGTCGCCGGTCAGCACGGCGGTCGCCTCGTCATAGGCGCGATGTACGGTCAATTGCCCGCGGCGTAAGTCGTCATCGTCCATGCAGGGCAGATCGTCATGCACGAGCGAATAGGCGTGGATGCACTCCAGCGCGCAGGCGGCGCGCAGCACCGCGTTCTCATCGGCGCCGAGCAGACGGCCCGTCTCCAGCGCGAAAAACGGACGCAGCCGCTTGCCGGGGCCGAGGGCGGCGTAGCGCATGGCCTCGGTCAGGCGCGATTCGGGGCCTTCGCCGTGCGGCAAAAGCTGGTCGAGCGCCATCGTGACCAGATCGGCGGTCTCCTCCATGCGCGCCAGAAGGGGCGGCAGATCGGAATTGGCGGCCACGGGGGTCACGACGCGTCCTTATTCAAACGAAGTGGGGGTGACGCCTTCGACGCCGCCGGTCTTGTTGAGCGAAATCTTTTCAACCTGCAGGCGCGCCGCTTCCAACCGCGCTTCGCACAGGGCCTTCAGTTCAGCGCCCTTCTGATAAAGTTCCAATGACTTTTCCAGCGGGGCCTGCCCCGATTCCAGCTCGGCGACGATCTTTTCGAGCTGGGCCAGGGCGGCTTCGAAGGACAGGTCGTTAGAGGCTTGGGGGTCGGTCATGGTCTCGTCTTCCGTTCGTAACGGCGGCAGCCCCAGTATTTGAAGCCCTGTTCCAGGGTTTGTACAAAACCCATGCGCTTCAGTTCAAGGCTGATCATCAGATTAAAATAGCCGTGCGCCAGCACCAGCACGTCGCCGCCCTCCCGCGCCTTGTCGATCAGGAAGACGGCCATCTCCCTGGCGCGCGCCTGCGCCTGACGGCGGGTCTCGAAGCCGGGCGTATCGACGAACCACCACCATGTCCGGGCCACGAAGCCCCAGCCCCACGAGTTCGGCGTGAATCGGATGAAGGACGGCAGGTGCGGCGGCGGCAGCGGCGCCTCGACCAGTTGCGGCAACTCGACAAAGCCGCGTCCCCGGCAGACGGCGCGCGCGGTTTCCACCGAGCGCGGCAGGGGCGAGGCGTAGATATAACGGGCGTCGCGGGCGAAATCGTGCAGGACCGGCGGCGGCAACTGGCCTTCCAGCAGGCCCGCCCTGTCATAGGCGGCCCACCAGTCGCGGTAGCCGCGCCAGTCGAGCTTGACGCGCCGCGACAGAGCCGGTTCGCCGTGGCGTACAAGCGTGATCGCGCCCGTATTTGGCGCGGTCTGGCCGCCTGTCGGAATCTCAGTCGTGTCGCGCACCCGGCCCCCGGATCACGGCTCACCCGTCGCTCGCAGGGATTCGCCGTCGGTTGAAACAGGGGTCGTTGGTAACGTCCCGCTGGCGGAGCGGCAAGTGTTTTTGTCGGGAGGCGAGCTTTGGACAGGCGACGTCAGGCGCTCTTTTTGCTGTGATTGAGGACGTATTCGCGCAGGGCGGCATTGATGCGCGTCTGATAGCCGCTGCCGCCAGCCTTGAACCAGGCGACAACATCTTCATCCAACCGCAACGAGTACGGTTTTTTGACAGGGCGATAATATTTGCCGCGGAGCGCGTGTGACCAATCAAGGGTTTCCGGCATATCGCTCAGGTCAATATCTGCATCCGTCATGTCTTCCAGACGTTTCAGTTGCGCCTCCATCTCCGGAGAGATCGGATCACCGTGATGCGTTTTCATAGGCTCTCCTTTCATGCGATGTCGCCTTGCGCGCGCTGATAAGACGACCGCCTTCGCCATTTTCATCCGTATGAACGACGAACAGCAAAAGCGGTTTATCCGGAAACGGCGCTCCAATGGTGCGCCAACGCTCCTCGTCCGAATGTGGATCAGGTTGCGTCAGTTGTAAGGGATCGTCGAACGCCAAAAGCGCTAATTCAAAGCTGACCCCATGCTTTTTAAGATTGGCCTCGGCCTTGCCAGAATCCCACGTCCATTGCAAAGCCGCCCCCGCCCCTTATTCGTATGTACCATTATGTATATACATTGCTCGTCTGTCAAGTAGAGAGACGTGTATAATCAATCCGCCCGCTGCAATTGCAGTTGCAGGACGTTGGTGCGTTCGGTGCGGAAGCCGGCTTCGCAATAGGCGAGATAGAACAGCCATAGCTTGCGGAACTGGGCGTCGAAGCCCTTGATGCGGCCTTCCTTCCATGCCGCCTCGAAGCGCATACCCCATTGTTTCAGCGTCTCGGCGTAGTCGTGGCCGAAGTCGAAGTTCGAGATCAGCTTCAGGCCCGCCGCATGGGTCTGCTCCACCAGCTTCTGCGCCGAGGGCAGCATGCCGCCGGGGAAGACGTATTTCTGGATGAAGTCGGCGCGCGACTTGTAGTCCTCGAACATGTCGTCGGCGATGGTGATGATTTGCAGGCCCGCCTTGCCGCCTTTTTTCAGCACGTCGCGCAGCTTGTCGAAATAGACGCCCCAATAGGATTCGCCGACCGCCTCGAACATCTCGATCGACACCACGGCGTCGAACTGGCCCTTGATGTCGCGATAGTCCATCAGGCGGATAGTGACCTTATCGCTGAGGCCGAGCCGCTGCATCCGTTCGACCGCATAGTCGGCTTGCGCGCGTGAAATCGTCACGCCGGTGACGTTGGCCCCCACAGTCTCGGCCGCATATTGCGCAAAGCCGCCCCAGCCGCAGCCGATCTCCAGCACGTGCTGGCCCGGTTGCAGATCGACCAGTTCGGCCAGGCGCGCATATTTGGCGGTCTGGGCGGCGCTTAAGTCCTTATGCTCGCGGAAGCGCTCGCCGTCGAACAGGGCCGACGAATAGGTCATGGTCTGGTCGAGCCACTGATCGTAAAAGCTGTTGCCGAGATCGTAATGCTCGAAGATGTTGCGCTGAGAGCCCTTTTTGGTGTTTTTGCGCAAGGCGTGCAGGATGTTGTTGATCGTCCGGCTGATGATATTGCCGGTGAACAACTGGCCCAGCTTTTCGGAATTGAGCGTCAGCACTTCGAGCAGGGTGGCCAGGTCCGGCGTGTCCCATTCGCCTTCGCGGAAGCCGTCGCAGAAGCCGATATCGCCGGAGGCCAGCACGCGCTGCATGAAGTGGAAGTCCTTGACCAGCAAGGTTCCGGTCGGTCCCGGTTGTTTGCCGCTCAGGGTCAGGCTCTTGCCGTCCGGGAAGACGACCTCAAGCGCGCCGATCTCCCACACCTTTTGCAGGATCTGCACGCCTTTGCGCGCGGCGAATGGCAGGGATTTCAGATCAGTAGGGGTAACGGCGGGGGTCGTCATCGGGCGGCCTCATGCAGAAGAGTGACACGCAAGATATACGCATACCGTGGGCCTGCGGATTGCGGCCCGCGCCTGTTTAATATGGACCGGATTTTACCGTTGGCAAGATGTGAAAATCCCTTCTCCCCACCCGTGGGGAGAAGGTGGCCGCCGCGTAGCGGTGGTCGGATGAGGGGCTGGCGGAGGTCTGCGCTTAGGTCGGCAGACCGCCCCTCACCCGATCGCCTTCGCTACGCTCGGCTCTCGTCCTCTCCCCTCGTGGAGGGGAGAGGGGTGGTAGGTAAAGCTTACCGCGTCACCGTCAGTTCGCCGCCGGTGTAGGTGACCGTCTGGTCGGCCTTGTCGAAGTCGGTGGTGGCCTGGCCGGGGGTGATGAAGTGGATATGGAAGGTCCGCGTCGCCGCCATGTTCGGATAGGAGCCATTGCGGGCGCCGATCGTCAGGACGCCTTTGCGGTCGTCGTAGGCGAACGGGATGCGGCTGTATTCGCCGCGCATATAGCCGTTGGTCACGCCGTCGTCTTCGTAAAGACTGAACGTCCCGTCCGCGCCGGTATAAACATTGATCGTCAGGGGGGCGTCGGGCTTTTCATCGACATATTGCGTGACCGGCCCCATCGGCAGGATCGCGCCTGCGCGGACATAGAGCGGGATCTGCGTGACCGGCGCGTTGGCGCTAATCGTCTGGCCGCCGGTGATTTTCTGGCCGGTGTAGAAGTCGTACCAGTCGGCGCCCGCCGGGACATAGACGTCGCGCGAGCGCGCCTTATATTCAGTGACCGGCGCGACCAGCAGGGCGTGGCCGAACAGATATTCGTCCCTGATGTCGCGGGCTTTTTCGTCGCTCTCGAAATCCATCACCAGGCCGCGCATGATCGTGCCGGACTGGAAGTAGGTATCGGAAGCCACCGTGTAGATATAGGGCATCAGGCGGTAGCGCAGATCGTCGTACCAGACCATCGCCTTTTGCATGTCCGAGCCTTCCGGCGCGATATTGTAGATCTCACGTTTCACGACCTCGCCATGGCTGCGGAACAGAGGCGACAGGGCGCCGAATTCGAACCAGCGCAGGTTCAGCTCCTGCCATTCGGCCAGGTCTTCCGGCTTGATCGGCTTCGCGTCGGTGGCGCGGTTTTCCTGCGCCGAGCCGAGATCGCCGTACTGATAGCGCGTCTCCTGCGCATAGCCGCCGATATCGTGGGTCCAGTTGGGAATGCCCGACATGGAGAAGTTCACCCCCGCCGCGATCTGGTCGTAGAGATTGTTCCAGCGCGCCGCCGTATCGCCCGACCATACCGCTGCGGCATTGCGCTGAATGCCCGCAAAGCCCGAACGCGTCAGGATGAACTGGCGCGTATCGGGTTCGTCGCGCTTCAGGCCGTCATACATGGCCTCGGTGTTCATTAGCGCATAGGGGTTATGCACCAGAGCGCCCGGCCCCATCTGGGTCGGGGTGATCAGCTTGGCGAAATCGGCGGGGCGTTCGTTGGAATTGACGTCCGGCTCGGTATTGTCCATCCACCAGGCGTCGAAGCCGAGCGGGATCAGCGTATCCTTGAGCTGGCGGTAATAGATGTCGCGCGCTTCCTGATTATAGGGCGAATAGTGGCTGTTCAGATAGCCCTTGCCGACCCAGTCGCGCGTGCCGTTCTTCACGTTCTGCTCGAACATGTAGCCCTTGGCGTCCAACTCCTTGTAATTGGCGGTATTGGCGTAGAACTTGCCCCAGATCGAGATCATGATGTGGGCGTGTTCAGCATGCACCTGATCGACCATGGCCTTGGGGTCGGGGAAGCGCGTCTTGTCGAAGGTGTGGCTGCCCCACTGGTCTTCGGGCCAGTAGAACCAGTCCTGCACGATATTGTCGAGCGGCCAGCCGCGCTTGCGGTATTCGGCCACGGTGTCGAGAAGCTGATCCTGCGTTTCGTAGCGCTGGCGCGACTGCCAGAAGCCATAGGCCCATTTCGGCATTAGCGGGGCCTGGCCGGTCAGGGTGCGGTAACCGGCAATCGAACCGTCGATGGAGTTCGAAGCGATGAAATAGTAGTTCAGCCCCGTGCCGACCTCTGAGGACAGTTGCAGCGAGTGGGCGTCGGCGGGCGCCTGCGGATTGTCGTGGGTCACCGCCACCATGCCGCCGGAAGGCTGCCATTCCAGGTGGAACTTCACCGGTTTGCCCGCCAGGAAATTGACGGTGAAATTGTGATACCACGGGTTCCAGCCCTGCCGCCACACGTCCATGACCGGCTTGCCGTCGATGGAAAGATCAGCGTAGTCGGAAGCATAGAGCTGCATCTTGTGGACGCCGGATATGTCGGAGGTCAGGGTTCCGTCCCACACCACCTTGACCGTCTTGCCTTGCGTCGCCTGTTTGCTGAGCGCGGGCAGGTCGGGCCAATTCTCGGCTACATCCTTCAGATATTGATAGCGGATGTCGCTTTCGGTGCGGGTCAGGACCAGCTTGCCATCGACATAGTATTTCGCGATCAGGCCCGGTTTGCCGTCCGGCGTGGTCAGCTTCAGGTCGCGGCTCATCAGCGCATAGGGGGTCGGATTGCCCCAGCGCGTGATCGAGTCATTATCCCACAACAGGCCGTAATTCTTCGTCGAAACGACGAACGGCACGGCGACGTCCATATTGTGCTGCGACAGGAGGATATCCTCGCCGTTCAGGTTCATCTGGGCGTTCTGGTGCTGGCCCATGCCGTAAAAGGCTTCGTCCGTGCCTTTATTGAACTGGGCGGCGACGGCAAGGAATGACTTGCCTTCGACGGTGACCGGGGTGATGGTTTCCGACGCTTGGGTGAGGACCGTCTGGCCTTCGGCGTTGGCGAAGGTGACGAGGCCATCAGTCAGTGAGACGCGCGCCGTCGCCTGTCCGGCGTTCAAGATGACCGTATCCTTGTCCTGCGTGACGCTGTAATCGCCCGCCACCGGCTTGGCGACCGTCATCAGCGACTTGACCTGTTCGCGGTTGGGATCATCCAGCGCGAGCACGTGGATAATATTGGGCGCCATGACCTCTAGGCGCACCTCTTTGGCCGGGCCGCCGTCCGGGTGGACGACCACGCCGGTGGCGGTCTTTTGGAAATCGCCAGCCAGAGCATGACTGGCCAGCAGAAGCGTCAACGCGGACGCGGTGATCATCAGCTTGTTCATCGTCTCAACTCTCTGTTTGTCATTGCAGTAAGATACCCACCACCACGCCCTGCGGGCGCGGTTCCCCTCCCCAGCAAAGATGAGGAAGGCATGAGAGGGAGTCTTACTTTTCGTAGGTCGCCAGCGTGACCTTTAAAACCACCGGCTTGTCAGAGAAGTTCAGGCCGTAATCGGTCTGGTCGCCGTTCCAGACGCGCTCGAACACCCACTGGCCCTGATCGTCATAATGGCCTTCCTCAACGCGCGAGACCAGCAAGCCCTTGTCGCCAATTTTAGGCCCGCCGCCGAAGGTGATGCGGGCATTATGACCGACGACCAGGAACTGGTTGTCCGACAGCTTCGCCACCGCGACCCCGCCTGACGGCGTATCCGAGCCATCGGGATAGCCGTTCTTGTGTTCCGGATCCCATTCGGGCATGCCGAACTGCCACTGGCGATAGGTGACCCTGGCCGACCATTGCGGGCCGAGATCAAGATCCTGTGCGCTGTGATCGTCAGGTTCGGAGACGCCCCAGACCTGACTTTCATAGCTCAGCTTGGCCCAGACGCGCGCCATCGGGGCGAAGACGCCATAAAGATTGGCGAACGGCGCGACCATGCTCTTGTCGGTCGCCTTGGCGCCCAGCGGATAGTTGGAATAGCCGGTATAGTCGAAGCCGAACGGATCGAAGCCAATGGCCTGATGCCCCAGCGCCGTGAACAGATAGCGCGCATAGATGGCCGTATTGCCGCTTTCGGCGACGAACAGGGCGTTGTCGGGCCGGGCGTAAAAATCGAGCGTCGCCTCCTCGGCTTTGGACGACGGCATGTAGGTGTCGGGCGCCAGGATGTCGATATGCGGCGCGGCGACCTTGTAAAGGTCCAGCACATTGTAGCTGGGGCCGCCTGAGGCGTAGGAACCGGCCTTCTGGGCTGGATTGAGCGGATCTTTCAGAGCGTCGTTCATATAGGTCGGCAACGGATAGACCGCCTTGCCCGCCGCAGCGATGTCGTCGCAGTAGCTGGCGATGGACCAGGCGTGGAAATATTCGTCGGCGTCGTCGCCGAACACCTCATGCCAGTCCCCTGAAGATTTGAGCGCGCGCTTGCCCATCGCCTTGATCAGCGTCGCCGGAACGGGCTTGTTCATCAGTTCGTCGGCTTTTTTTGAATAGTCGCGCGCGGCGCCATAGACGCCGGCTTCGTTTTCGATCTGCATCAGGATGACCGTATGCTGGTCGCCGTCGATGGCCTTGATATGTTTCAGCAGTTCGACATAGGCCTTTTTATCGGCCTCTCGCGTCGCATCGTAGAGCGGCGACAGCGCATAGGAGGTCGAGCCGTCCTGATTGATCAGGCGCGGAAAGCGTTTATTGTCGGTCTTGACCCAGTCCGGCGTATAGTTGGGATTGGTGTTCTTCCATGTGCCGAACCACAGAATGTCGAGCCGCACATGATGGTCGCGCGCCTGCTGGATCAGCGTATCGACGAAGGAAAAGTCGAACTGGCCCTCCTTTGGCTCGATCTGCTGCCAAGCCACCGGCATGACCAGGGTGTTGGCCTTCATGTCTTCGATAGCGGGCCAGACCTTAGGCAAGACCGCCGGGTAGTTGGAGGAATTGTTGGCCTGTCCGCCCAGCAGCAGGAAAGGCGCGCCATCGACCATAAGGGCATGCTTGCCGTTCTTCGTCGCCAGTTGCGGCATGTCGCCCGCGAACGTGGCGCCCGCCGTGAGCATGGCGGCGGACAAGGCCGTCGCAGCGGCCAGAGTTTTGATGAATGTCATGACGTTAAAGTCCCCAACCCGATGCCGATTCATAGGTGAAGCGGCTTATTACTTGTAAAATTGTCATATAAAAACTCCGCCGCCGCCGCAAGTCCATCCATCAATTATGTCGCGCGATGAACTTTTTGTGTAGTCTCTGTCGTGGATCGACCGGCAGGGCCGGGCGAT
>DATMTF010000263.1:0-23675 GCA_035565015.1 Asticcacaulis sp.
GCGACATATTCCGCCATATGGCCGCTTTTATGCGCTTTTCGCCCCCTGTGAGTTCTATCCACGCGCCTTGCCCTGCATCTCAAGCGCCTTCTGGTAGATCAGCTTGCGCGGCAGACCGAACATCTGTGAAAGTTGCCGGGCGGCGTCGGCAGGACTGTAGGATTCCAGCGCCAATTTCAGCGCTTCGTCAAGATTGTCCGTGGACGGAGCTTCCTCCTGCGGCGGCGCGACGATGATGACGATTTCCCCCTTCGGCTCCTGCAAAACGGGATCGGCGATCAGTTCTGATAATCGACCGCTGTGGCCGGTTTCATAGAGCTTCGTCAGTTCGCGGCACACACACGCCTCGCGGTCGCCCAGCGCCGCCAGCATGTCGCTCAGCGATTCGTGCAGGCGCGGTCCGGTCTCGAAAAACACCAGGGTCGCGGCCTGCGCGGTAAATTCGGCAAAGAAGCTCTTACGCGCGCCGCTCTTGTTCGGGGCGAAGCCCGCAAACACAAAGCGGTCGGTCGGCAGACCGGACAGGCACAGCGCCGCCAGCACAGACGAGGCGCCGGGGATCGGATGCACGCGCAGGCCCGCCTGCCGCGCCTCGGCGACGAGACGAAAGCCGGGGTCGGAGATCAGCGGCGTGCCGGCGTCGGAAATCTGCGCGACGACCTCGCCAGCGCGCAATCGGTCGAGAATCTCCGGCAAGACCTTCGGCCCGACATGATCGTCATAACGGATCAGCTTTTTCTTTAAGTCATAGGCGGCCAGAAGCTTGCCCGCCACGCGCGTATCCTCGGCCAGCACCACATCGGCGGCGCGCAGCACGTCGAGCGCGCGCAGGGTGATGTCGCGCAAATTGCCGATCGGCGTCGCGACAATATAAAGGCCGGGACTGACGGGCTTGGGCGGCGGAGCGAACAGAGATTCCATATGCTAACTTAGTAGTTCCAGCAGCAGCCTGTCCAGCACAACGCGGCCCTTGTCGGTGGCGCGGAGGCGCTCCGGCGTCTGTTCGAGAAAACCGTCCGTGATCAGAGCATCGGTTTTTTCGCGGTCAAGATGCGGGATGCGCGTCAACCGCACGCCGTCGATCAGGCGCAGGCCCAGCATCAGCGCCTCCTCCTCGGCCTCCTGTGGCGACAGGGCGCTGGCGGCGATTGGATCAGCCGCAGCCGCATAGGCTTTCAGGTCTGGCTCAGCGACGGTGGCGTAACGCACGCTGTCGCGCGTCAGGCGTCCGTGCGCGCCGGGACCGATGCCCATATAATCGACGCCCTCCCAGATAAAGATATTGTGCGCCGAGCGGGCTTTGGCGCCGCGCGCATGGTTTGATACCTCATAAGCCTCAAAGCCGAGCGCGCCGAGCGTGTCCTGCGTCGTCTGATACAGCGCCTCGGCCAGTTCCGGGTCGGGCGGCGCCCAGACGCCGCGCCGCACCGCGCGTCCGAAGGCGGTCGTCGGCTCGATGGTCAATTGATAAGGCGAGATATGTTCGACCTCAAGCGCGGCGGCGCGGCGCAGCTCCGCCGCCCAGCCTTCCGGCGTCTGACCGGGCAGGGCGTAGATCAGGTCCAGCGATGCGCGCCCGAACACGGTTTGCGCGGTCTCGATCCCGCGGATCGCGTCCCGCGCCGAATGGTTGCGGCCCAGAAAACGCAGCGCGTCGTCGTCCAGCGCCTGCACGCCCAGAGACAGGCGATTGACGCCCGCTGCGCGGAAGCCCTCATAACGCGCCATCTCGGCGTCAGTGGGATTGGCTTCGAGTGTTATTTCTATATTGCCGGAAAATGGGAATAGTTCTGCCGCCGCCGCGATCAACTCCGCGATCCAATCCGGCGGCAGCAGGGATGGCGTGCCGCCGCCGAAAAACAGGCTGGCCAACCGGCGTGGCCCCCCATAACTTGATAGACCTACGGCCTGCCGCCGTAGATCTGCCAGCATGGCGTCGAACAGGGCGCGCTGACTGGCCTGACCTCCATACTTATCGCTTCTGTCGCGCGCGACATTGAAATCGCAATAGGGGCAGATGCGCGAGCAATAGGGCCAGTGGACATAGAGGGCAAGCGGCTCCACCTAAAATAAAGCCTTGCGCAATTGCTCGAACGCCAGATGGCGGTGACTGATCGCGTCCTTGGCTTCGGGGTCCATCTCGGCAAAGGTCAGGTCATGGCCGTCGGGCCGGAAGATCGGGTCGTAGCCGAAACCCTTTTCGCCGCGCTTCGGAAAGACGATGTCGCCGTCGACGCGGCCCTCGAATACGCAGGCATGGCCTTCGGGCCAGGCGACCGCCAGCGCACAGGTGAAAAAGGCGCGCGTCGTATAGGCGTCGCCCCTGGCCTCCTTCGCCAGTCGCAGCTTGTGTTCGATCACCTCCATAGCGCGGTCGAAATCCTTATACGGCCCGGCCCAGCGCGCCGAATAGACGCCCGGATCGCCGTCCAGCGCCGCGACGCTCAGCCCCGAATCGTCCGCCAGCGCGGCCATACCCGCCTTTATCGCGGCGTGACGCGCTTTGAGAATGGCGTTGCCGATAAAGCTGACCTCGGTTTCCGGCGGCTCCGGCAGGCCCAGCTCCCCGGCGGGAATGATCTCGAAACGGCCCTCCAGCAGGGCGGAAATCTCGCGCGCCTTGCCCGGATTGTGCGTGGCGGCGATCAGCTTCTGGCCGGGGATCAGGGACAAACTCATGCGGCGCTCCTTGTCGCTCGCCTTTTAAACGGATACGGGCAAATGGAAAGGCCTGTTGCGTTGCGCGCCCACAATGTACGACAATGCGGCCTGAGTTCAGGGGAGGTCTTATGCGCCTGTTAGGTCCGCGCTCTATCGCCAGCCTGCTGAAGACGGCGCTCGATGTCGTCTATTACGGGCTTTACACGCTGATCCTCGGCGCCGCCATTGCGGTGGTGTGCGTTTTAAGCGTGCCGAACCTGGCCGCCGAAGTGGTGCGGCGGCTCAATATCGGCGCCAATCTGTCCGCCGGGTCGCAGGCGGTTATGCTGGTCGCCTTCGCCATTTCGCTGGGCGGTTATCTGCTGGTCATGCGCTGGACGCGGGCGATTTTCCGCACCCTGGCCGACGGCGACGTGTTCCATCCTGACAATACGATGCGGCTGCGTTCGATCGGTGTGGCGCTGGCGGCGCTCGAAGTGTTCGGCTACGCCGCGCGCGCCTTTGCGTCGGGTTTTTTGCACATCGAGTTCGAGCCGATCTACGGCCTGCGCGCGGTGACCATGTGGTTCCTGGTGCTGGTGGTGTTTGTGCTGGCCGAGGTGTTCAAGGAAGGCGCGCGCCTGCGCCAAGAGGCGGACCTGACCATATGATCCGCATCCGTCTCGCCGAGGCGCTGGCGAAGCGCCGCCTGTCGATCGTCGAACTGTCCGACCGCACCGGCATCAGCGCGCGCGATCTGGAAATCCTGCGCGACGACAAGGCGCTGGCCGTGCGCCTCGCCACGCTGGACGCTCTGTGCCGGGCGCTGGACTGCGCGCCGGGCGATCTGATGACCTTTGAGGCCGATTAATATTCCTGCATCGCCTGCCGGATCTGGTCGGCGTTCTGCGGCGCGGTCATGCTGGCGGTCAGGGGCGCCGCGAACTGGCCCTTGGGGTTCATGAGATATACGACCGAGGTGTGGCTGTAGGTATAGTCATCGCCGGAGCCGGACTTGACCGCGCTGACCTTGTAGGCCTTTTCCGCCTGTTCAATCGCGTCGGGCGCGCCGGTCAGGCCGATGACGTTTTTCGGAAAGCCGTTCGAGGCCAGATAGGCTTTCAGCGCGGCGGGCGTGTCGCGGGCCGGATCGACCGTGATGAAGACGATTTGCAAATCCTTGGCTTTGTCGCCTAAGAGGCTTTGCGTGCGCGCCAGGTTTTGCAGGGTCAGCGGGCAGACGTCGGGGCAGAAGGTGTAGCCGAAAAACACCGCCGACCACTTGCCCTTCAGCATGGCCTCGGTGACCGGCTTGCCGTCCTGATCGACCAGGTTGAACGGCCCGCCAATATCGGCGACGCCGGTCGTTGTGGTCGGGTGCGACACGCCGCCGCGCGTGGGCGGAAAGGCGCGCCAGAGATTGACACCGATCAGTCCGATCAGCAGGGTGGCGGCGATAACGATCACCGTGAGTCGAAACTTGCCCATGCGCGTGGTCTCCTTCAGCCCTCCTTGCCGGTTTAGTCCGGCCAGCCCGCGATCTCAACCATGTTTGTCGTCCGCACCCTCGAACAGGTGTCCCGCCTTCTCAACGGCCCCGATCCCGGCGGCGCCGGCGCAGGGCTGTCGCTGAGCCAGCCGCGCGCTCAGGAGCACCTGCGCCTGCGCACCCTGATCATGCTGCGCTGGCTGGCCGTGTTCGGCCAGACCGCCATGATTCTGCTGATCGCCTACGGCCTGAATTTCAGCATCCGTTTTGGCCTGTGCCTCGGCATCGTCATGGCCAGCGTCTGGCTCAACATCATTCTCAGCCTTGGCCGCCGCGCCGTAACGCGGGTGCGCGGCTGGGAGGCCATGATGCAGCTCAGTTTCGACGCCGTTCAGTTGGCTGTGCTGCTGGGCGTCACGGGCGGACTGAACAATCCGTTCTGCCTGATGCTGATCGCCCCGCCCAGCGTCGCCGCCGCCAACCTGCCGACGCGGCATGGCCTTGCGGTGGTGATCGTCTCTTTGCTGGCCACCGTAGCGCTGGCCTTCTGGTCTCTGCCCTTGCCGTGGTATCCGGGACAGAGCTTCGTCCTGCCGGAGATTTACCGCGCCGGTTTTCTGGCCGCCATCCTGATCGGCATCGCCTTCACCGCGGGCTATGCCTGGCAGACGGCGCTGGAGCAGACGCGCATGGCGCGCGCCCTGGCCGCGACCCAGGCCGTGCTGGCCAAGCAACATCGTCTCGGCGCGCTCGGCGGACTGGCGGCGGCGGCGGCGCATGAGCTGGGCACGCCTTTGGGCACGATTCAGGTCGTCGCCAAGGAGATGCTGCACGGTCTGAAGCCCGGCGATCTGCTGTACGAGGACGCTGAACTGCTGGTGTCGCAGACCCAACGCTGTCGCGATATCCTCAAAGCCTTGTCGGCGCGCCCGGATCGCGGCGACGCGGTCTATGAACGCGTCTCCCTGCGCAACTTCCTCGAAGAGGCGGTCGAGCCATTCCATGCGCGCGGCAAGCAGATCGAGATCAGCATCGAGGTCCAGCCCGCCGTGCGCGCGCGGCTGGGCGAAGGCGATCCAGGTCTGACCATAAGCTTGCGCCGCCGTCCCGAATGGCTGCACGCCGTCTCCGCCTTTGTCGGCAATGCGGTCGATTTCGCCCGCTCCAGCGTTTTCGTGCGCGCCGAACTGACCGCGGGCTACGCCAGCCTGACGATTGAGGACGATGGGCCAGGTTTCGCCCCGGACATTTTGTCGCGGCTGGGCGATCCTTACGTTTCGTCGCGCTATCAGGCCGATCCGGGCGAAAACCGTTCAGAAGCAAAGCATTCCGGCATGGGACTGGGCTTCTTCATCGCCAAAACCCTGATCGAAAACACCGGCGCCAGCGTTACTTTCGGCAATCGCGAAGCGGGCGGGGCCTATGTTCGGGCCTTGTGGCGGCCTGAGCAAATAGATATTTTGTCGCACGATGCAGTTGCAGATCAAGGCGGGCGAAACCCATGAGCGAAACACAAGATCACGAAGCGGCGAAAGCGGCGCTGGCCGAACGCATCGCCGCCCTGCCGGACAGGACTTTGTTGCTGATGGATGACGACGCGCCGTTCCGCAACCGGCTGGCGCGCGCGCTGGAGACGCGCGGTTTCGTCGTGACGGTCGCCGAAAGCGTCGTGCAGGCCATCGAGATCATCAACGTCAATCCCCCCGCCTATGCGGTGATGGATATGCGCCTCGACGACGGCAACGGCTTGCAGGCCGTGCAGGCACTGCACGCCGCCAGGCCCGACGCCCACGCCGTCATGCTGACCGGCTACGGCAATATCGCCACGGCGGTCGCGGCGGTGAAGTCCGGCGCCATCGACTATCTGTCCAAGCCCGCCGACGCCGATGACGTAGCGCGCGCCCTGCTGGCGGTCGAGGACAAGGCCCCGCCGCCGCCGGACAACCCGATGTCCGCCGACCGCGTGCGCTGGGAGCATATCCAGCGCGTCTATGCGCTGTGCAATCAGAACGTCTCCGAAACCGCAAGGCGCCTGGGCATGCACCGCCGCACCCTGCAACGCATCCTGGCCAAACGCGCGCCGAAGTAAGGCGGCCCTTTACTCGTCCGCGATTACAATGCCCGGCTGGTCGGGGGGAATGAAGTCGAACAGGCCGAAATCGAGCGCCTTTTGCGGGCGGGCGGCAGTCAGCGGGTTCTGCGACAGAGCCAGCAATTCCTCCGGCGTTAAGTCTTTGGCTTCCGGTTTGCGGCGCAGGTGGCGCGCCTGTCCTTTGGCGGCGCCCCGCGCAGGGCGCGCTGCATCGCTGTCCAGGATCTTCCAGTAGCCGATCGATAACTGCCACGCCGCCTTCGCCGCGCGGACAGGTTCCGGCCAACGGCGTCCGTCGGAAAAGCTCGGCGTCAGCGGCGCCTTTTGCGCGCGAATATCCTCAGGAATGCGGCTCAATAATCGGCACACGCGGTCTTCGGGCAGCGGCGCGAACACATGGCCCTTGCGGTCGTCCTCGATCAGACCGGCATAGGCGTCGAGCGCGTCCTCGCGCCGTTCATAAACCGGCCCGAGCGTCTGGGTGACAAAAGCGACCCGACCCTGAATCAGTTTTTCCGCCTCGCCCTGACGGCCCGCGCGCGCGCCCTCGCCGTCGCGAAGCTGGCTCAGGGCGAGATGGGCGTCCTTGGCGATCGGATAGGCGGGTACAGGCATAATCGTTCACGTTTTATTCCAGGGTTTCACCATAGACCCGCACAAGCGGGGTGACAAGGGGGCGGTCCTGCCCTTATGGTCACCAAAAGTCACATAAATTACAGGATAAACGTCATGGACCCGATGCGCCGCAACCTGATCCTGAGCGGGTTGGCCGCCCCCGCCTTAGCGCCGGCCCTGGCCCTGGCCCAGACCGCCGCGCCGGTGGCGGACGATCCTTCGCGCGCGGCCCTGCCGTGGCCGAGTCCGGCCTTCACCATTGACCTGTGGCCGAACGGCGCGCCGGGTCAGCTTCATCCCGATATGAAGGAAAACGTCGAGGAAACCTCGAAGGATCCAAAACAGCATTTTCGTCGCGTCAACGGGATCAGCCGCCCGCGCGTCGCGGTGTTTCCGGCGCAGAACCCCAATGGCGGCGCCATGCTGATCATTCCGGGAGGCGGTTTCTACTGGAACTATTTCGACCATGAAGGCTATCTGCTCGCCGACTTTCTCAACCGTCAGGGCGTGACCTGCTTCGTGCTGTTCTATCGTCTGGCTGGCGATGGCTGGCAAAATCCGGCGAATGTCGGCAATGCCGACGCACAGCGCGCCATGCGCGTGATCCGGTCGCGCGCCGTCGAACTGAAGATCGACCCTGAGCGTCTCGGCGTCGCGGGCTTCTCGGCGGGCGGCTTCCTGACCGCGAGTCTGGCTACGCGCCACGGCGCCAGCTTCTATGCGCTGGTGGACGCCGCCGATCAGCAATCGGCCAGACCGTTCCTGGCCGCGCCCATCTATCCGGTGCAGAGCGTCGATCCGGCCTACGCCTATCCGGGCGTGATCTCGACCCTGTTCGGCGGCCAGGTCACACCGGAGATCATCAAGACCTGGTCGCCGGATCAGAATGTCGGGCCGGACACGGCGCCGTGCTTTCTGTGTCAGAATGAAGACGACACGACCGTGCCGGTTCAGAATACGGTGGCGCTGCGCGACGCGCTGGCCGCCGCGAAGATTCCGGTTGAAACCCATCTGTTCGCTAAGGGCGGCCACGGCTTCGGCATGAAGGACGAACCGGCGCAGCCCTGGCATATCTGGCCGCAACTGCTGGCCAATTTCGCCCGCAGCCAGGGCCTGATGGGGTGAGCCGCGCCATAAGCTGAAAGCGTTTGCGCGCGTTCTTTTTACACGCGAATCAACTTGCTCTATAGTTAAAACTTCTGTGATTCGTATGGACGATAGGCGCGCCGCATGGCCCTTGCGACCCTGGCTTATTCCGCAGCGGGCGGAGCAATGGCTCTGGCCCTGTCGACGACATGGCTGGCCCTGCGGTTACGCTCGCGCCTGACCGCCGCCCAGGGTTCGCTGCGCGACGATCTCAATCACAAACAGGGCCTGTTGCGCGAACTGGATTCGGCTACGCAGGCGTTCGACGAGGCGTTTCTCGCCGTCGAGGGCGACATGGTGCGCCCGGTATGGGGCGAAGACTCCTTACGCGCCTGCGCCGAAGCCCTGGGCCTGAAGGCTCTGGACGGCGATCTGGCGCCCGCCGTCATGGCGGCTCTGGGCGAAACCTCGAAAGAGGCCGCCGAGGGGCTGAAAGCGCTGATCTCCGAAGGTTGCGCCTGCCGCTTTGAGATTTTCACCGGCGGCGACCCCGATGACGTCAACGCTCCGCCGGGCCGCACCCTGATCATCGAAGGCCGCGCCTCAGGCGCTACGGCGTGGATCCGGCTGGCCCTGGCCGGCGACCGCGCTTCGCTGTCCTCTGGTCCGTTCGCGCAGATGGCCGAGCGCCTGCCCGCGCCGTGCTGGATCTGCGCGCGCGACGGTCGCATCGTCTGGGCCAACGCCGCCTGGCTGCGCGCGGTCGAGGCGTCGTCGCTCGACGCGGCGATCAAGGGCAATCTGACCCTCGACCGCAACGCCGACGCCCTGGCCATGGAGGCGATGGAGACGCGCGTGCGCCGCGACGGCTTCCGCTGGCTGACCCTGAACGGCCAGCGCCGCGCGTTTCAGATCATCGCCGAGCCGCTCAACGACGCCTATGTCTGCGCCTATGTGCTGGATGTGACCGAGGCCGAGGAGAGCCGCGAAGCCCTGCGCCGCCACGCCAAGGCGCACGACGAGACGCTCGATGCGCTCGAAGACGCGGTGGCCATTTTCGGCCCGGAACGGCAACTGACCTTCCATAACCGCGCCTTTGAACAATTATGGGAGCTGGAGCCCGCCTGGCTGGCCGAGCGCCCGACGCACGGCGAATGGCTGGATCGGTTGCGCCAGAAGCGCCGCCTGCCGGAGACCTCCGACTACGCCGCGTTCAAGGCCAGGGAGAGCGAAGCCTTCAGCCTGACCCACACCGGCGACGACGAGATGTGGAGCCTGCCCGACGGTCGCTCCTTGCGCGTCGTGCATCAGCCGCATCCCTTAGGCGGTCTTTTGCTGCTGTTTTCGGACAAGACCGGCGAACTGAAGCTCAAGGCGCAGTTCAACGCCCTGATTCAGGTGCAGAAATCGACGCTCGACCAGTTGAATGACGCCGTGTCGGTCTATGGCTCGGATGGGCGGCTGCGGCTGCGCAATTCGTCCTTTGATCATTTCTGGAATATCCGCCCTGACGACATAGCCGCCGTGATGGACTTCGCCGAGGTCGCCGAACTGTGCCTGCCCCTGGTGCATGATCGCGGCTTCTGGAGCGAGCTGAAGGCGCGCGTCACCGACACCGACCCGCTGGCGCGCGCGCCGCAGAAGGGCGAGGTCAAGGTGTCCGACGGTCGTCTGGCGCAGTGGCGCACCCAGCCCCTGCCGGACGGCGCCACCCTGGTCGCCTTTTCCGACATCACCGCCACCCGCCAGCTTGAAAAGGCCATCGAGGACCGCGACGAGGCGCTCAACGAATCGGTGCGGCTCAAGCGCGATTTCGTCGCCAATGTCTCCTACGAACTGCGCACGCCATTGACCACGATTGTCGGCTATGCCGACCTGTTGCAGGCGCAGGCGGGCGCCAACCCGAAGCAGAAGGCCTATCTCGACTCGATTCAGGCGGCGGCGCAGGAATTGGCGCGCTCCATCGACGACGTGCTGGACATGGCGCAGATCGATGCGGGCGAAATGTCGATCACGCGCAGCCCGGTGCGGCTGCTCGATCTGGTCGCCGAGGTCGGGGCGCGGCTGGCCGACAGTTTCAAGGCGCGCGGCGTCAGTTTCGACTATCACGGCGTCATCGAGACCGGCGAGATCAATGTTGACGCCAAACGTCTGGCGCAATGCCTCGACCACCTGCTCGGCAACGCCATCCGCAACGCCGCGCAGGGCGGTTCTGTCACGCTGAACGCGCGCCGCAACGGCGACACGCTGGAGCTGGAGGTCGCCTATACCGGGCGCGGCATTCCCTATCACGTTCAGGCGCATATTTTCGACCGCTATGTCGGGCGCGAGCGCGGCGGGCCGGGTCTGGGCCTGGCCCTGGTCAAGGCGCTGGTCGAGCTGCACGACGGCTGGATCACGCTGGAATCCGAGCCGGACAAGGGCGCCAATTTCAGAATTCACCTGCCGGGCCAGAGCGCTATCCAGTCCTCCGCCGCCGTCCATGTCGTCGAGGACAGGCGCGCCGTCGCCGAAGACGAACCGGAGGACGGGGCCGCGGGCGACGATCCGGTGCTGGGCGTCGCCTGATCCGGGGAACGACCCAGACGCGATTGTAGGGATTTGCAACCGGATGTGACCGTTTCGGGGTTGATCCTGGGGACAAGATGGCCGATAGGCTGCCCATCCCCGACTTGTTCCGCCTCGCAACGACTACGTGCAGGAGCCCGCCGACCCTATGCCCAAGGATCTTCGCCGCCTTCGTCCCGTCATCAGCCGCTGGATGAGCCTGCGTCACTGGCGCTCGCAACTGGTGTTCTGGAGCGGCGGTCTGCTGGTCGGTCTGGTGGCGGTGTTCATGGCGATGGTGGCCGACCGGGCGCAGTCCCTGTTCGGCCTGATGCGCACGCACATCTTCTGGCTTCCCCTGTTCCTTACGCCGATCGGCTTCGCGGCGTCCAGCTATGTCACCAAGCGCTGGTTCGGCAATGCGCAGGGCTCAGGCATCCCTCAGGTCATCGCCGCCAGCGAGATCGTGCGCCACGATCCTGCAAAGGCCGAAAAACTGGTGTCGATACCGGTGGTGCTCGGCAAGATCGCCATGCTGATGCTGGGCCTGTTGTGCGGCGCGCCGATCGGGCGCGAGGGCCCGACCGTGCAGGTCGGCGCCGCCCTGATGCGCATGACGGGCCGCATCGGCGGCATCGTGCAGAACGAGTCGGCCCTGCTGCTGGCGGGCGGCGCGGCGGGCGTGGCGGCGGCCTTCAACACGCCTCTGGCCGGGATCGTCTTCGCCATCGAGGAGCTGGGCAAGTCGTTCGAGCAACGCACTTCCGGCACAGTGATCCTGACCGTGATGCTGGCCGGCGTCGCCTCCATGGGCCTGATGGGCGACTATACCTATTTTGGCCGCCACACCACCCATATCGAAGGCTGGACCGATGTGCTGGCCGTTGCGGTGTGCGGCATCGGCGGCGGGCTCCTGGGCGGCGGTTTCTCGCGCGCCACGATTTTCGGCCTCAAGCGGCTCGGCGCATTGTTCGGCGGCTGGACCAGGCAGCATCCGATCTGGTTCGCCGCCGGCTGCGGCCTGCTTCTCGCCATACTCGGCGTTGCGTCGGGCGGCGCGGCCTTCGGCACCGGTTACGGCGATGCGCGCGACCTGCTGGCCGGTCAGCAGCATGTCATCTATGGCTATGGCCTGCTGCGCGTGGTTGCAGCGCTGGTCATGGCGGTTTCCGGCATTCCGGGCGGTCTGTTTGCGCCCTCCCTGTCGGCGGGCGCGGGCGTCGGCGCCGATCTGCACCTGATGGTTCCGATCGTGCCGCTGGCCACCATGGCCCTGCTCGGCATGGTCGGCTATTTCTCCGGCGTGGTGCAGTCGCCCTTGACCGCCTTTGTCATCGTCATGGAGATGACCAACGACCACGACATGGTGCTGCCGCTGATCGCCACCTCTCTGCTGGCCTATTCGGTGTCGCGCCTGATCTGCCCGCACCCGCTCTATCACAGCCTGGCGCAGGGCTTCATCAAGCAGGCCAGAGCCGAACAACGGGCTGAAAAGGCGGAGACGGCATTAACCGCTGAACCGGTGAAAACGGCTCCGGAAGCCTGATCAGGCGGCGTGATACAAGGCCCGCATCGCGTCGGAGGCGCTGATAATCCCGACCAGCCGCCGGTCGTCGTCCAGAACCAGCACATGCCTTTGATCGCCGCGCGCGAATAAGGGCGTCACCTCGGCCAGAGGCGTGTCGGCGCGCGTCGTCACGACGTCTTCCTGCATCAGTTGCCCGGCGACTTCCGGCATGTCGGAATGGGCCTGCCCGCTTGGCGTCAGAAACGCCTTCAACCCGCCGTGGCGCGCGGCTTCGACCTCGATGGCGGCGCGCGTCAGAAGACCGTGTACGCGGCGGCGGCGGTCGGTCACCGGCAGAGCCTTGATGTCGTGCTTTTCCATCAGGGCGTAGGCGTCCTTCAGATGCGTCCCGAAATGCACGGCGTGAACCGGCGCGGTCATCGCCTCGCCGCAGAGACGCTGACCGGCCAGCCGCGTCCAGGCCAGTTGCTCGCTGCGCGCCAGCAGCCGCGCCAGATCGTCGGCGGCGATGTCCAGCACCTCGTCCTGTTCGCTGAGCGCGGCGCTCAGATCGGCTTCGCTGATGCGCAGCAGCCCCGACTTCGCCGCCGCCGCGACCGGTGCGACGTGCGGATAGGACCGCCGCGTCAGATTGTTCCAGACGAGCCCTGCGCCGACCAGCAGCAGTGAATTCGCGCAGGCCGGGAACAGGATAAAGACCGGCGCCTTCGTGTGCGTCAGCACCACCAGCAGCGCCATCGCTCCGCCCGGCGGGTGCAGGCAGCGAAAGGTGAACATAGCCGCAATGGCCAGCCCGACCGCCAAGGCCGCCGCCATGACCGGATCGGGGACCAGATTGCACATCGCG
Organism: Asticcacaulis sp.; assembly: GCA_035565015.1. GTDB lineage: Bacteria > Pseudomonadota > Alphaproteobacteria > Caulobacterales > Caulobacteraceae > Asticcacaulis. Next base: position 12,845 of record DATMTF010000263.1, read on the forward strand.
ACGCCCATGACCGCCGAAACCGTATTGCCGCCGACCACAGACCACGGCTGGGCCAAGGGCGAGGACGGCACGGCGAAGACCAGCACCGCGCTGGCCCCCAGCGGCGCGACCAGCCATGGCGACAGATGCGCTTGGCCGGCGAAGCTCAAGCAGATCATCCCGGTCAGGGCGATGCCGATCGCGCCGCCCAGCGAGGCGCGCAGGCGTTCGCCGAAACTGACATTCATCGGGCGCGGCCAGAAGGCTTTGAGGATGGGGCTGAAGGTCATAGGTTTCCACGCAAAAAGACGCGGGCCTTGTAGCGGCCCGCGCCCCTTCGGCAAAACCAGAAATTCTGGCTTAGAGCGCGCTTCGATCTGATGCGATCAGATCGGCGCTCTAAGCTTATGTTTTGTCGCTCTTTCTTATCCAAAAAGTGGAACCATTATTTGGGAAAACGCTCCGGGAATCAGCCCGTCTTGCTGTCGCGATCCCCGTACCAGTTGAGATTGCGCGTCAGCATCATGACGGCGGCGATGGTCAGGAAGGCCGAGACTGCGCCGACCAGCAGGGCGTAGTCCTCCATGCGCATCAGGATATAGATCAGGCCATAAAGCAGGCCGAACACCACCAAAGCCGCGACGCCGCGCAGCAGGCTCTTGAATACCATGCCCGCATAGGCCGAGATCAGCCCCACGGTCGCGACGGCGGCGACGGCGAAGGCAGCGTCGAAGCCGATGCGTTCGGCCAATGACAAAAGCAGCAAGTAGAAGGTGATCTGCGCCAGCCCGATCAGAATATATTGCGCCGGATGCAGCTCGGTCTTCGTCATGCTCTCGAACAGAAAGAAGGTCAGAAAGACCAGACCAACGAACAGCAATGCGTATTTCAGCGAGCGCCCGACATTCTGATACGGATTGGTCGGCTCGACAAAGGTGACCGACAGGGCCGACTTGTCGAGCGAGGACAGGGCGGTCTGGGTGATGACCGGCGGCAGGCCGCGCGCGATGAACGGCGCCGACCAGGTCGCCTTGAAGCCGGACTTCAGATCTTGTTCGCCAGCGACCAGCGGTTGGGTCTGGTCGTGATGAAAGGCGCGCGTCGCCGGCAGGAAGCCGCCGCCGAAGGACGGCCAGTTCCAGTCGCCGCTCAGACTGGCCGTGGTCGATTTGGCGAAGGCCAGCACGGCCAGCTTCTGCGCGCCGGTAAAGTCCATACTCAGATCGACGTCGAGCGGCTGTGTCAGGTCGAGGCGGTCGAGCGAAACCGAGAACAGATCGAACGTGTCGCCATTGTCCATATTGGCTCCTGCAGCGTCGGGTGCCAGCGTCAAGGCTTGACCCGCCACATGTGCGATGATGTCGCTGCGCGCGCCGCGCGAATCCGACGCACCGGTCATCAGCCGCGCATGGCCCCAGTCGAGCGTCGCGTTCGGCACGGGCGAGACGACCTGGCTGAGGTCGAACCGCGCCTTGAAGGCTAGATGCGCGTCATAGACCGGCACGCGGAACAGGGAGCGCGAGCGCACCTCGCTTTTCGACGTGACCTGCGCGTCGCCGATGGCCGGAAAGATGATCAGATTGCCGCTCTCGACCTTGACAACCTGCGCGTCGTCGCTGCGCACGGGCGCAGTATAGGGGACGCTGATCACCGGTCCCATAAAGGTCTGCGGTCCGCCCATCAGCCCGCCGATTTCATCGGCGACCTGTTCGGCGCGGTGGCTGCGGTCGTGCAGCAGCAGAAAGACAAAGCCCGCAGGCACGGACATCAGCACGGCCAGAAAGCAGACGATCAACAGCTTGGCGCCGCGCGAACGGCTGATGAGCTGCGGTTTGTAAGGCGTAGCGGTATTGGGCATATCCTCCCCCTTTGGTTGGGCGAGGTCATGCTATCACGTGCGCAGCCTGTGGAAAAGCATAATTTGAACGATGTTCAAAAATAATGCGGTCAGTGCTGATCGGCGGGCATGCGCACGATCAGGCCGTCGAGATCGTCATTGACGATGATCTGGCACGACAGGCGCGAATTGGGCTGAAGCTCATTGGCGAAGTCGAGCATCGACTCCTCCATCACCGAGGCGGTTCCGGTCTTGTCGCGCCACGCCTCATCGACATAGACATGGCAGGTGGCGCAGGCGCAGGCCCCGCCGCAATCGGCGTCGATGCCGGGGATATTGTTCTTAACCGCGCCTTCCATCACGCTATTGCCGCTGCGCACCTCGATGACGTGCTCGGTACCGTTGTGTTCGATATAGGTGATCTTAGGCATGGTGGGGTCACTTTAACAGGCGCAGAGCCGAAGCTAGGCTCCGGCTCTTAAAACAAAAAGCAAAATTTTTCGAATCGAAAAAGGGGGCGCATGGGGGAAAGACCATTTCCCCCACGGGTCACTTCGCGGGCATCATCTTCTTGATTTCGGCGATGGCCTTGGCCGGGTTCAGCCCCTTGGGGCAGACCTGGGCGCAGTTCATGATGGTGTGGCAGCGATAGAGCTTGAACGGGTCTTCCAGCGCCTCAAGGCGGCCCTTGGTGTTCTCGTCGCGCGAATCGGCGATCCAGCGATAGGCCTGCAACAGGGCCGCAGGTCCGAGATACTTGTCCTGATTCCACCAGTAGCTTGGGCACGAGGTCGAGCAGCAGGCGCACAGGATGCACTCGTAAAGGCCGTCGAGCTTGTCGCGATTGGCCGGGCTTTGCAGGCGCTCCTTTTCCGGGTCGGGCGTCTTGGATTCCAGCCACGGCTCGATCGAGGCGTACTGATTGTAGAAGCCGGTCAGGTCGGGGACCAGATCCTTGACCACCGGCATGTGCGGCAGCGGCGAAATGGTGATCTCGCCGGAGAACTCCTCATGGCCCTTGGTGCAGGCCAGGGTGTTGCGCCCGCCGATATTCATCGCGCAGGATCCGCAAATGCCTTCGCGGCACGAACGGCGGAAAGACAGCGTCGAGTCGACATGGTTCTTGATGTGGATCAGCGCGTCCAGCATCATCGGACCGTGATCATTGCTGTCGACCTCATAGGTGTCCCAGCGCGGATTCTCGCCGGAGTCGGGGTCGAAGCGGTAGATCTTGTAGGTCCGCGTCGTCTTGGTCTTCTTCGCAGCCTTGAAACGCTTACCCTGTTTGATCTGCGAATCGCGGGGGAGGGCTAATTCAACCATTCTGTTCCACTCCGTTCGTCGAAGACGAACCTAACTGGCTAAAAAGTGAAAATTTCCGCAGGGCCGTTCCCAAGGAAATTTTCTCGATATAACCAACCCCAAAGTACACCGAGCGTAAGCGAGGGACTTTGGGGTTGAGACTAATACACTCTCGCTTTCGGCGCGATATAGGCGATGTCGTTGGTCATGGTGTAGGCGTGGACCGGGCGATAGTCGATCTTGGTCTTGCCGGTCGCCGTATCGATCCAGGTCAGGGTGTGTTTCATCCACGTCTCGTCATTGCGGTCGGGGAAGTCCTCGCGGGCATGCGCACCGCGGCTTTCCTCGCGATTGGCGGCCGAATTGACGGTGACCACGGCCTGATTGATCAGGTTGTCATATTCCAGCGTCTCGACCAGATCGGTGTTCCAGATCAGGCCGCGATCCTTGATGCCGATATCGGCGCCGCCCGCAAACACCTCATCGAGGCGGCGGACGCCCTGTTGCAGGGTCTCGCCGGTGCGGAAGACGGCGGCGTCCTCCTGCATGGCGCGCTGCATTTTCAGGCGCAGCTCGGCGGTCGGGGTCGAGCCGGAAGCGTAGCGGAATTTGTCGAGGCGCGCCAGATGCTTATCGACCTGCGCTGCGCCGATCTCCTTGTGCGCCTCGCCGGTCTTGACCAGCTCTTTGGCGCGCATACCGGCGGCTCTGCCGAACACCACCAGGTCGATCAGCGAGTTGGAGCCAAGGCGATTGGCGCCATGCACCGACACGCAGGCCGCTTCGCCGACCGCCATCAGGCCCGGCACGACCGTATCGGGATTGCCGTCCTTAAGCGTCAGGACTTCGCCGTGATAATTGGTCGGGATGCCGCCCATATTGTAGTGGACGGTCGGGATGACCGGAATCGGTTCCTTGGTGACATCGACGCCGGCGAAAATCTTGGCGCTTTCCGAGATGCCCGGCAGGCGCTTGTGCAGGATTTCCGGCGGCAGGTGATCGAGGTGCAGGAAGATGTGATCCTTCTTCGGCCCGACGCCGCGGCCTTCCCGGATTTCCATCGTCATGGCGCGCGACACGACATCGCGTGAGGCCAGATCCTTGGCCGAGGGGGCGTAGCGCTCCATGAAGCGCTCGCCCGCCGAATTGGTCAGATAGCCGCCTTCGCCGCGCGCGCCTTCGGTGATCAGGCAGCCCGAACCGTAGATGCCGGTCGGGTGGAACTGCACGAACTCCATGTCCTGCAAGGGCAGACCGGCGCGCAAGACCATCGCATTGCCGTCGCCGGTGCAGGTATGGGCGGAGGTCGCCGAGAAATAGGCGCGGCCATAGCCGCCGGTGGCCAGAATGACGAGATGGGCGCGGAAGACGTGGATGTCGCCGGTGTCGAGCTGCCAGCAGGTGACGCCGCGGCACACCCCGTCATCCATGATCAGGTCGAGCGCCAGATATTCGATGAAGAATTCGACCTTTTCGCGCACGGACTGGCCGTACAGGGTGTGCAGCATGGCGTGGCCGGTGCGGTCGGCGGCGGCGCAGGTGCGCTGCACCGGGCCTTCGCCGAAATTGCGCGTCATGCCGCCGAACGGGCGCTGATAGATCTTGCCGTCCTCGGTGCGCGAGAAGGGCACGCCCCAGTGTTCAAGTTCATAGACGGCCTTGGGCGCATTGCGCACCAGATATTCGATGGCGTCCTGATCGCCCAGCCAGTCCGACCCCTTGACGGTGTCGTACATGTGCCACTGCCACTTGTCCTCGCCCATATTGCCAAGTGAGGCGGCGACCCCGCCCTGCGCCGCGACCGTATGCGAGCGGGTCGGGAAGACCTTGGTGATGCAGGCGGTCTTCAGACCGGCCTGACCGGCGCCCAGCGCCGCGCGCAGGCCCGAACCGCCCGCGCCGATCACCACCACATCATATTCGTGATGGACGATGTTGTAGGGTTTCTTCGTGTCGGACATGAGTTTTACGCCGCCTGATGGACCAGATAGAGCGCCGCGCCGGTTGCGACCAGCAGGACGAGGCTCAGGAGAAAGATGAGGAACAGATAGAAGCCGAGGCCTTCGCGCTTGTCGAAATAGTCTTCGACGACCATGCGCAGGCCCATATACATGTGCCAGACGGCGAAAATGGCCGTCAGGCCGATCAGGCCCGCATTGAGCGGCGCCTTGACGAAGGCAAGCGCCGCCTCATAGCCGCCGCCGGCCAGCTTGACCGCCGAATACGCGACCCAAAGGGTCAGGACGGCGAGGACCACCGAGGTCAGACGCTCGGCCAGCCATGTGCCGGCCCCATGATGTTCGGACTTTTTCCAGTCGGCGACCGAACGGCCGATCAGATCGCGCTTAGAGCTCACAGCGACACCTTTCCGGAAGCAAAGAGACAGGCCCAGAAGGCCAGGGTGAGGACAAGGCCCGCCGCCATCGACCAGAAGGCCAGTTGGTCGGCGTTCTTGGGCGTAAAACCTGCGCCTAAGTCCCAGATCCAGTGGCGAACGCCGCCGGTCAGGTGCACGAAGCCGCCGAGGCTTAGCAGGAACCAGACGATCATGCCTAAAGGCGAAGCCGCGAAGGTGAGAAACGCCGTATAGGCCTGATGCCCAAGCGCGAGGCTGACCAGCCACGCCACGACCATGATCAGGCCGACGGTCGAGCCGAAGCCGGTGACGCGGTGCATGATCGAGGAGAACATGGTGATATGCCAGCGCCAGACCTGCAAATGCGGCGACAGGGCGCGGCGCGGGGTTGGCGAGGGTTTTCCGGAAGCCGTTTGGGACATGCGATCTCAGCCTTTATCCACGGTCTGTTGTACGCGCCCTGTGCGGTGTTGGATGACGCAGGCGCACACGAATCCCCGAAACAAGCCGTCGGGGGGTTACACTTGGGGGTCTTATTAGACCCTGACGCCCGCCTGTCAATTCAGCATTCCGCGAAGCGCGCCGTTTTTTCGCCCTGCACCCTAAAAGTTTTCGCAATCGCTAATCATTTGCAAAAAGCGCCGTCCTCACGCGCATGTGAGATGAGCGCCAAAGCTTCGCCCTATTTCCTGACCAGAAGCGTTCGCCCCATAAGCGTTCCCCTCCGGCGCGCGCCCGGTTGCTATCCGTGACGGAACGCGCCAGCCTGTGCGTGGTCATGGGGTTTCTTCCCTGAAAGCCCGTCAAGCGCATTAAATCTAAGCGCCTAAAATCTAAGCATCTGAAATAAAAGTGAGTCCGATTACCGTGCCGCCAGCCTTGTTGCTTTCCGCCGCCCTTATCATGCAAGCCGCCAGTCCCGCGCCCGACGCGCCGCCTCAGGGCGTCCATGTCAATGATTATAAAGGCCATTATGGCAAGGGCCTCAATCCGCGCGAAGAACAGTTCAACGCCAATATCGTCGACGCCTATCACGCCAAGGAGCAGGCGGTCGGCAATCTCGAAGGCGCCTGGCGCTTGAGCGACGCCACGGGCAGGGGGCTCGTGCAGTTCGAGTTGCGCGCTCCCAAGACGCGCGGCGGCGATATCGAAGGCGCCTGGCGTTCGCTCACCGTCCCGCTTGGGGCCGCACATGCGGGCTTTGTCTCCAGCCTGACCCTGAGCGACGACGATCTGGAGATCAACTACATCGTCGGCCATGCGCGCTCGCCCGACATTTTACACCTGCAGCGCAAGGATGATGCGACCTGGACCGGAACGCTGACGGCGGTTTCCGGCGCGCGCATCCCGGTCGTCCTGCAACGTGTCCGCGCGGTCGGCGGCTAAGGGACTTGCGCCGCCGCCATTATGGGATTAAGTCGCAGCCACCATTTTGGTTGCGCCGCACATTTCCTAAAACGACGCAACAGGCTGTATCGCGGCATATTGAAAAAGGGAGTTCCCATGGCACGCGCTAAGATTGCTTTGATTGGTTCGGGTATGATCGGCGGCACGCTGGCGCACATCGCCGCGCGCGAGGAATTGGGCGATGTCGTCCTGTTCGACATCATGGAAGGCACGCCGCAGGGCAAGGCGCTCGACATCGCCGAAGCCACCGCCGTGATCGGAACGGACGTCGCGCTGAAGGGCGCCAATGATTACGCCGGCATCGCCGACGCCGATGTCTGCATCGTCACGGCGGGCGTGCCGCGCAAGCCGGGCATGAGCCGCGACGACCTTCTGGGCATCAATCTGAAGGTCATGAAGGCCGTTGGCGAAGGCATCAAGCAATATGCCCCCAACGCCTTTGTCATTTGCATCACCAACCCGCTCGACGCCATGGTCTGGGCCTTGCGCGAATTCTCCGGCCTGCCGCACAACAAGGTGATCGGCATGGCGGGCGTACTGGATTCGGGCCGCTTCGCCTATTTCCTGGCCGAAAAGACCGGCGTGTCGGTCGAAGACATCCGCGCCTGGACCCTGGGCGGTCACGGCGACGACATGGTGCCGATGGTGCGCCATTCGACCATCGGCGGCCTGCCCCTGCCCGACGCGGTGGCGCAGGGCTTCCTGACCCAGGACGAACTGGACGCCATCGTGAAGCGCACGCGCGGCGGCGGCGGCGAGATCGTCGCCCTGCTGAAGACCGGCTCGGCCTTCTACGCTCCGGCGGAATCGGCCATCGCCATGGCGGCCTCCTACCTGAAGGACAAGAAGCGCGTTCTGCCGTGCGCGGCCTATCTGCAAGGCGAATACGACCTGCGCGGCCTCTATGTCGGCGTGCCGGTGGTGATCGGTAAGGACGGCGCCGAAAAGATCCTGCAATTCACGCTCAATGACGACGAAAAGGCGATGTTCGCCAAGTCGGTCGAAAGCGTGCAGGGCCTGATCGCCGCCTGCAAGACCATCGACCCGTCGCTGGCCTGAACCGTTCGCGATCTGTGAACAGAAGCCGTCCGGTATTTCCGGGCGGCTTTTTTATGTGGCGGATGTTAGGCTGGGGCATTCTGAGGGAGACCGTCATGAAAACCCGCCATATCGTCCTGTCCGCCGCTTCGGCGACCCTGCTGATCCTCTTGTCCGCCTGCGCCACGCGCCCGATGGGGACGCACAGCGACCCCTCCTTCCTGCGCGGCCTGATCGACGGCCTGCTGGCGCCGATCACCTTTGTGTTGTCGTGGTTCTCCAGCACCCTCCGCATGTACGCCTTTCCCAATATCGGCCGTCTGTACGATTTCGGCTTCCTGATCGGCCTGTCGGTCTGGGGCGGCGGCGGCAGCCATGTGGTGACGCGCTATATTTACGTCGACCGCCGTTCAGGCCGCCGCTTCGAAGAGGTGGACGATTGACCTGACGTGAGGCGATGGTTACGTCTTGCCGATGATCGCATCATCATCCCTTGGCCCTACGCTCGAAACCGAACGCCTGATCCTGCGCCCGCCGGTGACGGAGGATTTCGACGGCTTCTGCGCCTTCTGCGCCGACGCCGAAGCTATGAAACATCTGGGCGGCGTGCAATCGCCCGCCATAGTCTGGCGCATGCTGACCTCGGTGGCCGGCGCTTGGCATCTCTACGGCTTTCACATGTTCAGCGTTCTCGACAAGACGTCGGGCGCCTGGATCGGTCGCATTGGCCCGCTCTATCCGCATGGCTGGCCCGCGCGGGAGGTCGGCTGGGGCCTGATGACCGCGTGGCAGGGCCGGGGGCTTGCCCGTGAAGCCGCCGTCGCCTGCATGGATTATGTCTTCGACCGGCTGGGCTGGGACGATGTGATCCACACCATCAACCCCGAAAACCGCGCTTCGGCGGCGCTGGCGGCGGCGCTGGGCTCAGTTAATCACGGTCCCGGCAAACTGCCTGATCCTTACGCCCATGAGCGCGTGGATATCTGGGGCCAGAGCCGCGCCGACTGGCGCGGAAACCGCAAGCGCTTTTCGTAAAACATCGCCCTTGACTCACAGGAGCATCGCGCGTATTTAACCAATCAGTTATTTAACTATTGAGTTTAATGCCGTGCCGGAGCTTCACGATTCTCTCAGCCAGACCCTGACCGCGCTCGCCGATCCGACGCGCCGCGCCATCCTGGCCCGGCTGTCGCACGGCGAGGCGTCGGTGACCGAGCTGGCCGAGCCGTTCGAGATGAGCCTGCCCGCCGTCTCCAAGCATCTGAAAGTGCTGGAAAAGGCGGGCCTGATTTCGCGCAGCCGCGAAGCGCAATGGCGCCCGTGCAAGCTGGAGACCGCGCCCTTGCAGGCCGTTGACGTCTGGCTCGGCGACTATCGCAAAATGTGGGAGGAGAGGCTCGACCGCCTCGACGCCTATCTGAAAACCTTAAAGCCCACTGGCGAACTGAATTAGGAGACGCGCGCATGCCCCTCGAACAACCGGCCTCGGACGCCGAAATTTTCACCATCGAGCGCGTCTTCGACGCTTCGCCGGAACTGATGTGGGACGTCTGCACCAAGGCCGAGCATCTCGGTCAGTGGTTCGGCCCGCCGGGCACGACCGTCAAGGTCAGGACGCTCGATCTGAAACCGGGCGGCGTCTTCCTCTACGGCATGGAGATGCCGGGCGGCGTCACCATGTGGGGCAAGTGGGTATTCCGCGAGATCGACGCGCCGCGCAGCCTCGCCTATGTCGTCTCCTTCTGCACCGAGGACGGAACGCCGGTGCGGCATCCGATGATGCCGCTGTGGCCGCTGGAAGTGCTGGCCGTGCAGGAATTTTTCGCCGAGGGCGGCAAAACGCGCATGAAAAGCCGCTCCTGGCCGATCCATGCGACGGCTGAGGAACGCGCCGTCTTCACCGCCGGTCACGCCTCGATGCAGATGGGCTTCAGCGGCGCCTGGATGCAGCTCGACGCCTATCTGGCGCGGATGAAGGGCTAGGTCATGACCCTGATGATAACGCCCGCCACCTTTGTCTGCGAACGCGATTTCGAGCATTCCGTCGCCCTGCTGTACTTCGCCTTCACCGATCACGAGGCGCGTAAGGTCTGGTACGGCGGCAAAGAGCGCGGCTTCAACGTCGCGCATCACACGCTCGATTTCCGCGAAGGCGGCGGCGAATCCTGGCGCGGCCAGCCGCACGGCGACGCCTGGATGACCAATGACGCGACCTTTATCGACATCGTGCCGGACCAGCGCATCATCTACAGCTACGTCATGACCATGGACGGCGCCCTGTTCACGGTATCGCAGCAGGCGGTGGAGTTCTCCGTGCGCGGGGCTGGATCGCACATCAGGCTGACCGAGCAGATCATGTTCATCGACCGCACCGATCATCTGGCCGGGCGCATCGAAGGCACGCAAGCCATGCTCGACCACCTGAACGCCTGGCTTGACGCCCATATCGCCGGAAACTGACAGCATGTTCGTCGTCGCCGTCATCCTGCTGTCCGCCCTGGCCCTGACCTGGGCCATCGTCAAACTCACGGAGCCGAAATCATGAACAAGCTCATTCTGTTGCTCGCTGTTCCGGCGCTATTGACCGCCTGCGCCAAACCCGCCGACAAGGCGCCCGCCGCCAGCGCGTCCGCCTCCGAAGCCGCCCCGGACGTCAGTCATTTGCCTGCGGGCGACTATCACGCCGATCCGGCGCACACCTCGCTGACCTTCGAGGTCAACCATCTCGGCTTTTCGCACTATACGGCGCATTTTACGAAGATCGACGCCCAGATGAGTCTCGACCCCGCCCATCCGGAGGCGGCGCAACTGACGGCGGTGATCAATCCGCAATCGCTTGAGCTGAACGCCCCGCCCAAAGGATTCCATGACGAACTGATGAGCAAGGACTGGTTCGGCGCTTCACAATTTCC